>USEE01000261.1 GCA_900553645.1 uncultured Eubacteriales bacterium | reverse complement strand
CTCGACCTCTTTAAGCTCGTCCTTGGTCAGCTTGCGCGGGCAGGAGAAGTCGAAGCGCAGGCGCTCGGCGGTTATGTTGGAGCCCTTCTGGGCGACGTCCGGGCCTATGACCTTGCGCAGCGCGGCGTGCAGCAGGTGGGTGGCGGTGTGCAGGCGCGCGGTGGCCTCGGTGTTATCGGCCAGACCGCCCTTAAAGCGCTGTTCGGCGCCCGCGTGGCTGGTGGCCTGATGCTTTTTGAAGGCCTCTTCAAACGCCTTTTCGTCTACGGTCAAGCCGCGTTCGGATGCCATTTCCTTGGTGATCTCGATCGGGAAGCCGAACGTGTCGTACAGGTGGAAGGCGGTTATGCCATCGATTACCTTCGCGTCGCCCAGCTTGCCTACGGCCTTTTCGAATTCCTTCAGACCCTGCTTCAGCGTCTTCTGGAAGCGATCTTCCTCCAGAGCCAGCTGCTCCAGTATGAAGGCGCTGTTGCGCTTCAGCTCGGGATATACGTCCTCGTACTGCTTGATTACTACCTTAGCAATCTCGCAAGTTGCGTGCTCGGGCATACCCAGCTTCATGCCGTGGCGCACGGCGCGGCGAATCAGGCGGCGCAGTACATAGCCCTGGTCCACGTTGGAGGGGCTTACGCCCTTGTCGTCGCCCAGTATCATCGTGGCGGTGCGCAGATGGTCGGCGATTATGCGTATGGAGCGGGTGACTTCCTCGCTCTCGCCGTACTGATGGCCGCTCAGCTCGCTGATCTTGGCGATGATGTCGGTGAATAGGTCGGTTTCGTATACGGTCTTTTTGCCGGTCAGCACGCTTATGGTGCGCTCCAGACCCATGCCGGTATCGACGTTCTTCTGCGCAAGGGGCAGGAAGGAGCCGTCGGCCTGCTTATTGTACTGCATGAACACGTCGTTCCAGATCTCCAGATACTTGCCGCAGTCGCACGCGGGCGAGCAGTCCGGGCCGCAGTCGGGCACGTCGCGGATGATGAACATCTCGGTATCCGGGCCGCAGGGGCCGGTTACGCCCGCGGGGCCCCACCAGTTGTTTTCCTTAGGCAGGAAGAAGATGTGGTCTTCCTTAACGCCCATCGAGCGCCACAGTTCGTAGCTCTCCTCGTCGCGCGGGCAGTTCTCGTCGCCCGCGAATACGGTGAAGGCCAGCTTGTCGGGGTCAAGTCCCAGCCAGTCCTTGCTGGTCAAAAATTCCCAGCTCCAGGAGATTGCTTCCTTCTTGAAGTAATCGCCCAGCGACCAGTTGCCCAGCATCTCAAAGAAGGTGCAGTGCGACGCGTCGCCTACATCGTCGATGTCGCCGGTACGCACGCACTTCTGTACGTCGGTCAGGCGGGTGCCCATCGGGTGCTTCGCGCCCATCAGGTAGGGAACCAGCGGATGCATACCCGCGGTGGTGAACAGTACCGTGGGGTCGTTTTCGGGTATTACGGATGCGCTGGGTATGAGCGCGTGACCCTTTTCCTGCATGAATTTGAGGAAGAGCGCGCGCAGTTCGGCAGCTGTGGATATGTTCATTCCAAATCGCTCCTTTGTGTGTATTGCCTGTGTAAAGGCATAAAAAGGCGCCATCTCGTTCAAGGACGAAATGGCGCTCTCGCGGTACCACCTTGATTGCCCGGTATGCCGGGCCTCTCTTGAGTCGATAACGGCGACCGCCGTCGCGCCTTAGCCTGATGCTACGGGGCGCGCTGCTCGGAAGGCATTAATAGCCTTACTCAGGGGGGCCGACTTCATCGCTGCGCATCGGCTTGCACCCCCGCCGACTCTCTTTAGCGCATTTGCGATAAAATACATCCCTGTCACTGCATTTGCCTTTTATTATAGCCACCTGTGTTAAACCTGTCAAGCATTGTGCGTTAATATCTGGGCAAATCGCATTTACCTGACCCGCGAAAGCACCCCGCCATCCATCTCACACACAGTATCGCACAGTTCCTCAATATCAAGCGGGTTGTGGCTGGCCAGCAGAATAGTCTTGCCCTGTGCGCGCAGGGACTTAAACAGCTCGCGCATTTCGCGCACGCCCGCGTTGTCCAGCCCGTTCATCGGCTCGTCCAGCAGCAGGATGTCCGGGTTTTCCATTATCGCTTGGGCTATGCCTAGGCGCTGTTTCATGCCTAACGAGAATTTGCTTACATGCTTGCGGCTGTCCGGATCAAGGCTGACCAGCTTAATCACATCGCGTATGCGCTCCGGTGAAGCAATGCCCTTCACGCGGGACAGAAGTCGCAGATTCTGATACGCCGAATAGCCGGGCAATAGTCCCGGTTCGTTGATTATCGCGCCCACCGAGGGCGGCACCTCCATATCGCGGCCTATCCTGCGCCCGTCGATTGTGACCTCGCCCGAATCGGCGCGCGTCAGTCCGCATATTACGCGCAGCATAACCGTCTTGCCACTGCCGTTGCGCCCGACTATGCCGTGTATACGGCCGGTATCGAACGTCGCGGAAACATCCTTCAACACATGTTGAGAGCCGTAACTTTTGTTGACCTTATCCAGCACTATCATGATCGATACCTCACTTATATGTCGATGTGCCGCCTGCCCGGCAGCAGCATGTACACCGCCAGCACCAGCACGCCGCCGCCCAGCACTATGAATGCCTTGGCGGGCGTGGGGTCGAACCAGATGTTTCGTGGATCAAGCATGGATATTCGCGTAAGCGTGAGCGGGGAAGCAAGGTAGAACGGCCTGAACCCGTTGGTCGTCAGCATATAGTCCAGAAGCGACATCAGCGTGCCTATCACTATGCCCGCACACGAACGCGATATTAGATTGCCGATGAATATAATCATGCCCAGCATGAATATATACAGAAACCTAAGCGACAGGCACAGCATAAGCGCCTCCATCGGCGAATACTGCGACACTATGCTGTAAGGTATGTCGAGCATTATCCTTAACTGATAAACAGCGTCGGTAAACGACAGTGTAGTCCATATCTTACCCCACTGATTCGACCATTCGATGCGTCCGAACGCGCACAGCAGCGGACAGACCGCCCAAAATGCAGTATATGTAAGTGAGAGTATAAACAGATATACCAACTGCCCGCACAGCCAACGCTTGCGCCCAGTGCGCAAAAGCACCTGCATCTGATACTGACTGAGGAATGGCGCGTCTGCACACAGCGCGACCATGCCCAGCGACATTATTGTGGACAGAAAGGTATAATATATGTCGTTAAACACGAACACCGTCGCAAACGGGGTCATGTTCACGCCTGCCGCGTCGCAGAACTGAACTACGGGCTGTATGGCGTACATTTGCATCAGCAGTGACACCAGCGCCACGGTCAGCGCGTTTAT
>USEE01000260.1 GCA_900553645.1 uncultured Eubacteriales bacterium | reverse complement strand
GGAATATCGTGAGTACGCTATTGCTGCGCTTTGCAGGGCCAATGCAGGCATGGGGTGGAAATTCAAAGTTTGACATTCGCAGGACAAATCGCGAACCAACAAAGAGCGGAGTTATTGGTCTTTTGGCATCTGCACTTGGTATGCGCAGGGATGAACGACTTGACGAATTGGTATCACTACGCTTTGGCGTACGAGTTGATCGCGAAGGCATTTTGATTAATGACCTTCAAACGGTAGAAGGAGTAAAAATAGAAAATAAAAATAATAAGATATTATCAGCGTACAAAATTTTCATTGGGAAAAAAGATCCTTACATGACCACCCGCTACTACCTCTGCGACGCGGTATTCCTAATCGGTCTGCACAGCGACGACGAAGCTTTAATGCAGCGATTGGAACACGCTGTGCGCAATCCGGCGCATCCGCTCTTCCTCGGGCGGCGCTCATGCCCGCCGGAAGGGCGCGTATGCTTAGGGCTAAGGCAGATGCCGCTGGAGGAGGCGCTTAAAAGCGAACCCAGCCTGATACCGCCTAAGCCGTCCAAACCAGGCGAATCTCAGCGCGCGCGCATCGTGTTGGACGACCCACACGGCACTGCGCGGCTGAATGACCTGCCGGTATCATTCAGCCCCTATAACCGCCAGTATGCCTATCGCGCGGCACGCGAAATGTGGAATACTTTCCCGGCAAACGATGCGCACGACCCTATGCTGGAACTGGGAGGTGATTAAATGCTTTTGTCAAGAATAGCGCTGGACGTCGATAAGCGCAGCACGCTGATAGCGCTTCAAAATCCGTCGCACTTTCACGGTGCGATAGAGCGCGCCTTCGAGCCGCGTACCAGCCGCGCACTCTGGCGTGTGGACATGCTGCACGGCCAGCGGTACATGCTGCTGCTGAGCGAGGAAACGCCCGATCTTACGAGCTTTGTCGAACAGTTCGGCACGGGTGACGCACCTGAAATGCGCAATTATGCGCCGCTGCTTGAGCGCGTCGAAGCGGGCATGCGCTGGCAGTTCCGCCTGTGCGCAAACCCTACTTACAGTCAGTTTAATGAAAAAGGCGGCCGAGGCAAGATCTGCGCGCACAAAACGGTTGAACATCAGTGCGGGTGGCTGCTTGAACAGTCCGAAAAGCATGGCTTTACGGTAAACGCCGACGAGTTTAATGTGGCCAATATAAAGTGGTATTCGTTCAAAAAGTCCAAGCTGGATAAGGATGTAAGGCTGCTGAGCGTGACTTACGAAGGGCTGCTTACCGTGACCGACGCGCAGAAGTTCCGCGACGCTCTCACCGGCGGCATAGGCAGGGGCAAGGCATACGGCATGGGACTATTGACGATAGTCCGGGCATAAGGGGTGGCGCGTATGGCGAATATTCCGGGAATGCAGCGCCCCGACCTGCAGGCGCTGCCGCAGATAAGGGATCGCATGACGTTTCTGTACATCGAGCATTGCACGATAGGCCGACAGGATGGCGCTATTACTGTGACAGACGAGCGCGGCACGGTGCACGTACCGGCAGCGTCGCTGAGCGTGCTGCTGCTCGGCCCCGGCACGCGAATCACGCACCGCGGCATGGAGCTTATCGGCGACAGCGGCGTAACCACGGTGTGGGTGGGCGATGGTGGCGTGCGCTATTACGCCAGCGGCCGCCCGCTCACGCACCGCGCAGGGCTGCTGATCAGGCAGGCCGAGTTGGTCAGCAATAAGCGCAGTCACCTTGCTGTGGCTAAAAAAATGTACGCAATGCGCTTTCCTGACGAGGACGTATCCGGGCTTACAATGCAGCAACTCCGCGGTAGAGAGGGCGCGCGCGTGCGCAATATATACCGCGAAGAGTCGCAAAAGTGGAATGTGCCGTGGAACGGCAGGCAGTACGACCCGGAAAACTTTGAATCGGGCGATGCGGTGAATCAGGCGCTGTCTGCCGGGCACGCGTGCCTGTACGGGCTGGCGCACGCGGTTATAGCGGCGCTGGGCTGTTCGGCGGGGCTGGGCTTTGTGCATGTGGGACATGAATGCTCGTTCGTGTATGATATAGCCGATTTGTATAAGGCGGAAACCACGATACCGATCGCGTTTGAGATCGCCTCCGCGCAGCCCGATGATATTTCCGCGGCTGTAAGGCGGCGAATGCGCGACGAGCTGATGCAAAGGCATATACTCGAGCGAATGACTAAAGACATACAATACCTGCTGACGAACATGGAAGATGACCCGAAGCCGGTCGAGGCAGATGTAGTAAGGCTCTGGGACGACCGCGTGGGCACGGTGCGCAATGCTGTCTCCTATGGCAAGGTGGGTGAGGACGATTGATAGTCGTATCGCTAACGAACTGCCCGCCCAAATTGCGCGGAGACCTGACAAAATGGCTGATTGAGATAAACGCAGGCGTGTACGTAGGCCGGGTCAGCGCGCGCGTGCGCGACGAGCTGTGGCAGCGGATATGCGAAAACGTGAAGGAAGGCCGCGCGACGATGGTGTTCAGCGCCAATAACGAGCAGGGCATGGACTTCTACGTGCACAATACGACGTGGAAGCCGGTGGAATTCGACGGCATAACGCTGATGCTGAGGCCAGGCGAGGCGGCTGAGCAGGGCGACGATAATATCCCGCTGAGCCGCGCGGCACAGTTCCAGAAGATACGCAATATCCGAGCCGCCGCGCAGAAAAAGGCGCAAAGGCAGGATTACTACGTGGTTGATGTAGAAACAACTGGACTGAGGGCCGACCAAAATGATATAATAGAGCTGGCGGCGCTGCATGTAGAGGATCATCAGCCGATGGAAACGTTTTCAGCCCTGATACAAATGAGCGTTAAACTCCCGGCGGCGATAACCGAACTGACAGGCATAACCGATGAAATGCTGAAAAGCGACGGAATAGCGCTTGGAGACGCAATGCAGAAATTCCTGAACTTTGTCTCAAACGGTCGAGTGGTGTGCCATAACGCAGGCTTTGACTATGCGTTTCTGAAAGCGGCGTGTCGTAAATGCCATCTGCCGGAATTCAAGAACCAGTATGCGGACACACTGCAAATAGCCAAGCGTAAGCTGCCCAGCGCGCCCGATCATAAGCTTTCGACGCTTGCAAGGCTGCTGGAGTGCGAGGTAAGCGGCGAACATAGAGCGCTGGACGATTGCCGTACGACGTATCAGGTGTATGAGAAACTGAATGAAATCGACTGATTTGAAAAACGAAAATGCCTGTATTTCGGCGTTTTCTTAGTCTTTTCCCCGCATGGGCGGGGGTGATCCGTGTGGCAGTGGTCAGGGCTGGAGGATGGTGGGCTTTTCCCCGCATGGGCGGGGGTGATCCGCAC
>USEE01000259.1 GCA_900553645.1 uncultured Eubacteriales bacterium | reverse complement strand
GTCCAGCACGATGATTATCCGCGGACTTGCGACCGGCGATTTGACGATACGCGACCTGCCGCGCGTGCTGTGGAAGGAAATGCGCGTGGCGCTGATGGTGGGCTCGGTGCTGTCCGTGGTCAACTTCCTGCGCATAGGCATTCAATACGGCGACTGGATGATCGCCCTTGCCGTGTCGCTTACGATGATGTGTACTGTAATCATGGCTAAGGTGATCGGCGGTATACTGCCGCTGCTGGCAAACGCCTTGCACATCGACCCCGCGATAATGGCCGCGCCGCTGATAACCACAATCGTGGATGCGTGCTCGCTGATGATATTCTTTGGCATAAGCGTCGCGCTGCTGCCGGTTTGATCGATTGAAATATATAAATGCCTCCGCTTGATGAAGCGCGGAGGCATTTTTCTGTTCAGATTAGAGTGTGTCTCAAAAATTCCTGAGTACGCAATTTCGGGTGGCGCTGCGCCATTTCTGCGTCACAAGGCTCGACTTAGCGCTACTAAGCCTTCGGGTTTCTTCCTTGAACTGACGCAAAATCCACTCGAACCTGCGGATTGTTCCGCTTGAAGCGCACTCTAAATGCCAACCGCAAACTCGAAAAACGCGCTCTCGTCGTCCAAGCGTCCGCTGGCGATGAGCCTGCCCTGCGCAATCAGCACGTCCTGACAAAACTTCAGCCCGCGCACATTGTTGGTCAGCGCGATGCAGCACCAACGCCCCGGAAACGCGTTCAGCAATGCCTGGCACGCCGCACTCGCCACGCCCTGCCCGCGCATGTGGGGCAGTACGTATACCTCCTGCAGGCAGTAATCGCACCCCGGCTTGGCATACGGCGCGGCGGTCATCGCGACTATGCCCGCCGTGCGGCCTTCCTCCAGTATCACATATGCCCGCGCGCAGTCCTCGCCCGCAAGGTATGCGTCCGCCGCAGTCGGCTCAAAGTAGCCGCGTTCGTCCACACTGTGCAGCTCGCGCGTAAACGGCGCAAGCTCAGCGTGCATCAGGTTAAACATGTTGCGCAGAAGTTCGCGGTCGGCTTCCTTCGCCGGGCGCAGCTGGGTCATAATGCGTCCCCAACGTCGATGCGGCGCGACACGGCGCGGCCGTCGGCGTTTTTCTCTATGCGCAGTACGAATGGGAACTTGTCATAGTCCACGCACATGGCGAAGTCGGCCTCCGGGAATATCTCCTGGGTATCGGGGTTAAAGAACTTTTCGCCGCCATCAAAGCGCAGTGCCTGGGCACGCGCGGCGATGTCCAGCGGCTTATCCAGCAGCAGACTCCGTATGTACTCGGCGCACAGTACGTCCTCCTGCGCGGACTTAACGCCGTCGGTGCCCATCGCGACCAGCGACACCACCTCGGGCGACTTTGAGCGTATGTAGGCCGCAATCGCGCGCGCGTTGACCAGACTGCCGGTTATGATTTCGCGGGCATTGACGGCGTTTGCCACGCCCTGAGTGCCCGCGCTGGTCGTATGCACCACCGTGCGCCCTGTGAAATCAAAGCCCGCGGTCTGAGACGGCGAATTGCCAAAGTCGCAGCCCTCGCACTTCTTGCCGTGGCGCTCGCCGATTAGTACGCGATTTTCGTCCTCGCGCTTTAGCGCAAACGCTTCTTTTATGTCGCCCACGGGCAGAATCTCCTTAGCGCCGCGCGCGAACAGATAACATTCCAGCGAGAACGCGCGGAACACGTCTATCACAACGGTAAGCCCTTCGGCAAGCTTTGCGCCCTCGATCAGCTCAAGTATGCGTATATCCATAAAACAGCCTCCAAACGCCATGAAATTTCCTGATAATTATAATACGAACTCACGCGCACAAAACGCGCGCGCAGGTTAATATCGTTAAGCAGTATATAAGCGCCGGAGAAGATTGGCGCAAGGCAGAGTGTGCAGCCTAATCTGCCTTAACCCGCGTATCTGCTGTCGCCCGCGCGCAATGCACCTACTCCGCATGAATTCAGCAAGCAGAACGCCGCCTCAACCTCATCGGGTATATCCACATGCGCGATGAAGCCCTTGCCGCGCGGGCCGTAACCGTTTGAGTCGTCACGCAGGCGCGGTATCTCGCTTATCAGCAGCGACGTATATCTATCAATCGTCCACATGCCCGATATGTCGTCCGAGTAGGCGAGCGAGCCATCCTTAACGACGACATTCGCGCGGTACGCGGCGTAGTTGATTATGCGTGTTTCAGGCGAGTGCAGCCGCAGTCCCGCGTCCATGCGGCGCTGCATCGACGCGTCCTGACTGAGAATGACCGTGCTGTGAGGCACGCCGTGCTCATCTATCAGTCTGAGCAGGTTGGTTATGTTGTTGCCGCAGTTGGTGGATTCGCATTCGATGAAGTCGGGTTTCAGGCCGTACTTGCGCTCAAGATACCCGCTGAATACGCGCGCTTCGGGCAGATCCGCCGTGTCGAAGTCGGTATACAGCGCATGGACGCGCTCGCGCAGGGCGGGTGTGGTGTGGCCTTCGCCGCCGACTATTATGTGTTTATCTGCAACGCCTGCACGCATCGCGCGCGCCAGCACGTCGCCGCCCGCAAGTATACTGCCGCCGAACAGCACCATCACATCCGCATGTTCGCGGCCGGTCAGATCTGATATTGCGCCTGCGGACAGTTCCGGCACGTCTCTCATGCCTAAAAAGCCGCCCAAGGTATTTATAGCGCTTGCGATGCGCTCCAAACTCATATCAGGCATATTAAACACCTCTGAACAGTATCAGCCTTCCGACTTGCCTGCCTGCTTAACGCCTTTCAATATGGTTTCGTCGGGCGTGACAAACAGCGTGGTCTGATGCGTGTATATCACAAAGCCCGGCTTTGCGCCCGCGGGCTTCTTTACATACTTGCGCAGGGTGTAATCGACCGGCACCTGCGACGAATGCTGGCCCTTGGAGAACCATGCCGCCAATTGAGCCGCCAGCAGCAGCGTCTCGTCCGAAGGATTGCGCGCGCACACGATGACGTGCGAACCGGGCATGTCCTTTACGTGCAGCCACGTATCATTGGGTTCAGCCGTGCGCGTCAGCTGGTCGTTCTGGACGTTGTTCTTGCCAATGAGTATATCGGTGCCGTCGGGCGCGATGAAGTGGTAAGGCAGCGACGGCGGCAGCTTCTTCAGGGTGCGTCGGTTGTGGTTGGCGCGCAGATAGCCCTCGCGCACCAGCTCCTCGCGCACCTCGTTCAGCTCGGATTCGTCGGTGCACTTTTGCAGGTTGTCAAGCTGGCCTTCGAGGTAGTACAGCTCTTGATTGGTCTTTTCGACCTGCTCGGCGGCCTGATGCTGTGCCGACTTGGCCTTTTGATACAGCTTAAAATA
>USEE01000258.1 GCA_900553645.1 uncultured Eubacteriales bacterium | reverse complement strand
GAAGACGGCATACGAGATCATGCCTAGTCTCGTGGGCTGGGAGATGTGTATAAGAGACAGGGGCCATAACGGTTCGGGCAAGTCCACGCTGGCTAAAATGTTAAACGCGCTGTATGTGCCTACCAAGGGCAAAATACTTGTATGCGGAATAGATACTTCCGATGAAAACCGCACTTACGACATACGTTCGCAGGCCGGAATGGTGTTCCAGAACCCGGATAACCAGCTCGTGTCCACTGTGGTCGAGGAGGATGTGGCGTTCGGCCCCGAAAATATGGGCGTTGAGCCCGCTGAGATACGCCGACGAGTGGACGAGGCGCTGCGCGTGGTGCGCATGAGCGATCATGCCGAGTCCGCGCCGCACATGCTTTCGGGCGGCCAGAAGCAGCGCATCGCAATTGCGGGTGTGCTGGCAATGCAGCCCAAGGTCATGATTTTCGACGAATCCACGGCCATGCTCGACCCGATGGGGCGCGAGGAAGTGTTGTCCACGGTAAGGCGCATCAACCGCGAGCGCGGCATTACCGTGATATGGATAACTCACTTTATGGAGGAAGCGGCGCAGGCCGACCGCGTAATCGTTATGGATGACGGCTGCATAGTAATGGACGGCACGCCGCGCGAGGTGTTCAGCCGGGTGGATGAGGTAAAGCGCATCGGACTGGACGTGCCCGGCATGACCGAGCTTGCGCTGGAACTCAGCCGCGAAGGACTTGCAATACGCACCGATATACTGACCGTGGAAGAGATGGCGGAGGAAATATGCCGATTGAAATCAAACACCTAGACCATATATACATGCCCGGCAGCCCGTTTGAAACCAAGGCGCTGGACGACGTAACGCTGACCATTGGTGACGGCGAATTCGTGGGACTTATCGGCCATACCGGTTCGGGCAAGTCTACGCTGGTGCAGCACCTGAACGGCCTTATGAAGCCCGATCACGGCAGCGTGATCGTCGATGGCATGGACGTAAGCGATAAAAATACCGACCTGCGCGAGATTCGCCGCCGCGTCGGACTGGTGTTCCAGTATCCCGAGCATCAGCTGTTCGAGGAAACCGTACGCAAGGATGTGAGCTTCGGCCCGCGCAATCTGGGCTGCAGCGAGCAGGAGATCGAGGAGCGCGTCGTTAAGGCATGCCATCAGGTTGGCCTGAGCGATGAAAAGCTGGACATGTCGCCGTTTGACCTGAGCGGTGGCAACAAGCGCCGCGTAGCAATCGCTGGCGTGCTGGCGATGCGCCCGCGCGTGCTGGTGCTGGACGAGCCGACCGCCGGCCTCGACCCGCGCGGCCGCAACGAGCTGCTGGAGCTGATACGCGGGCTGCACGAGGAGGAGGGCAATACCATCGTGATGGTGTCGCACTCAATGGACGATATATCCGCGCTCGCGCAGCGCATAATCGTGATGAACGAAGGCCGCGTCGCAATGGATGGCACGCCGCGCGAGGTATTCGCGCACCCGCAGGAGCTGGTCGATATGCACCTGGGCGTACCCGCAGCGGCACAGCTCGCGATGGAACTTAGGAAGCGCGGCTATAACCTGCCGGATAACGTGTATACGCTTGACGAAATGCGCAGCCTGATACTGGCGATGCCCGACCGGGCACACGCTTGACGGAGCCGTGCGCACAGGAGGTACAAATTGATACAGAACATCACATTGGGCCAGTACTTCCCCGGGAATTCGTTCCTGCACAGACTGGACCCGCGCATGAAACTGCTGCTTACGCTGGCACTGATAATAATCGTATTCTTTGTAAAGGGCATCGCAGGCTACGTGCTGCTGTACGGACTTATAATCGGCTGTGCGGCGCTGAGCCATATCAGTCCCAAGTTCCTGATAAAGGGCATGAAGCCCATACTGTTCATAATCGTGCTGACGTTTTTGCTCAACGCGCTGTTTTCGAGCGGCTCGACCGTGTGGTGGAGCTTTGGATTCTTCTCGATAACCAAGGAGGGCGTGCTCAACGCCGTGTTCATGGCGCTGAGGCTGGTGTTCCTGATGGTCTGCACACAGCTGATGACGCTCACCACGTCGCCGATTGCGCTGACCGAGGGTCTGGAAGTGCTGCTGAAGCCCTTGCAGAAGATCGGCTTCCCGGCTCACGAGCTGGCGATGATGATGTCCATCGCGCTGCGCTTCATACCTACATTGATGGAAGAAACTGATAAGATAATGAAGGCTCAGGCCGCGCGCGGCGCCGACTTTGAAAGCGGCAATCTGCTAAAGCGCGCCCGCGCGATGGTGCCGCTGCTGGTGCCGCTGTTCGTGAGTGCGTTCAGGCGGGCGGATGAGCTGGCGTTGGCTATGGAGGCGCGCTGCTATCACGGCGGTGCCAACCGCACGCGCATGAAGCAGCTGCATATGACCAAGCTTGATTTGTACGCGGCACTCACGATAACAGCGGCGGCGGTGCTGATTGTGCTGGAGGGGCTTTTGTATGCCTGAGCGCATAAAGCTGATCGTCGAGTACGACGGCACGAATTATTCCGGCTGGCAAAGGCAGATAAACGCGATGAGCGTTCAGCAGCGGTTGGAAGAAGGGCTTAAAAAGCTGACCGGCGAAAGCATAACCGTGACCGGCTCCAGCCGCACCGACGCGGGCGTGCATTCCAAGGGACAGACCGTGCATTTCGACATGCAAACGCCTATACCGTCCGAAAAGGTGGCGTTCGCGCTCAACACCTGCCTGCCGCACGACATACGAGTCACGTCGAGCTGTGCCGTGCCGGGCGGCGAGGACGGCTTTCACGCGCGCTTCGGCGCGACCGGCAAGGTTTATCGCTACATGATATACAATTCGCCGCACGCCAGCGCGCTCAGTGCCCGATACACCGCGCATGTGTCGCTGCCGCTGGACGAGAATCTTATGAATGCGGAAGCACAGGCCATGATTGGCAGGCATGACTTCCGCGCGTTCGCGGCGTCCGGTTCGGTCGCCAAGGATACCGTGCGCGAGATGTACCGCATAGGCGTGACCCGCCGCGGCCATCGCGTGATGCTGCTGGTGCACGGCAACGGATTTCTGTATAACATGGTACGCATACTCGCGGGCACGCTGATCGAGGTGGGCGCGGGCAAGCGCGAGCCGGGCGCAATCGCGCGCGCGCTGGAATCTGGCAGTCGGCTGGATTTGGGCATAACCGCGCCGCCGCAGGGACTTACACTGCTGCGCGTATTCTATGGCGACGACGAGCGCGCCGCCGAGGTGTTCGACGACCCGGATGTGATGCTTTAATAAAATTGCGGAACCGCTGAAAATGCGGTTCCGCTTAATTTTGGATTTTTTAGAGTGTGTCTCAAGCGGGACAATCCGCAGGTTCGAGTGGATTTTTCGTC
>USEE01000257.1 GCA_900553645.1 uncultured Eubacteriales bacterium | reverse complement strand
GCGGCAACGACGAGCGCGAACAGACGCTCAACCAGCTGCTGACCGAAATGGACGGCTTCGACGGCACTAAGGGCGTTGTGATACTCGCGGCGACTAACCGCCCCGAATCGCTGGATAAGGCGCTATTGCGTCCCGGCCGTTTCGACCGCCGCGTGCCGGTCGAACTGCCCGACCAGCGCGGCCGCGTGGCAATACTCAAAATATACATGAACAAGGTCAAGCATGACGACAACATCGACCTTGAACTCATCGGCCGTTCGACCAGCGGCGCTTCGGGCGCTGAGCTGGCCAACATAGTCAACGAAGCCGCACTGCGCGCCGTGCGTCAGGGCCGCGACTCGGTAAACCAAGGCGACCTGGAAGAATCCGTCGAGACCGTTATCGCGGGCTATCAGCGCAAGGGCTCGGTGATCACCGAAAAGGAGAAGCGCGTAATAGCTTACCACGAGATAGGTCACGCACTGGTCGCGGCGCGTCAGAAGGGCTCCGCGCCGGTACAGAAGATAACCATCATCCCGCGAACGTCGGGCGCACTGGGCTATACCATGCAGGTTGAGTCCGAGGAGCGCGTGCTCATGACCCGCGAGGATGCCATGAACCAGCTCGAAGTGCTGACCGGCGGCCGCACCGCGGAGGAAGTCGTATTCGGCTCCATCACGACGGGCGCGTCCAACGACATCGAAAAGGCCACGCAGCTGGCGCGCGGCATGGTAACGAAGTACGGCATGTCCAGCCAGTTCGACATGGTGTCGCTGGAGGTCACTCAGAACCAGTACCTGGGCGGTGAGAGCCAGCTCACCTGCAGCGCCGAAACCGCGGCGCGCGTGGACGCGGAGGTCAACGACCTCATCAAGTCCGCGCACGACAAGGCGCGCGAAGTTCTTACCAAGGATCGCCACGCTATGGACGTACTGGCGGGCTTCCTGCTTGAGCGCGAAACCATAACGGGCGCGGAATTCATGGATTTGCTGGGCAAGGTGGATTCGGGCAAGGCATAAAAACCGGTTGTTATAAAAATTAACGCTTGAAAAGCGCCGGAATAAAAGATCCGGCGCTTTTTTGCCTAAAAGTCGTGCTATTATTATATCCGGCAATGATTATTCAGGGGGACAGGGGCAAATGAAAAAGAAAATAGCGGCGCTGATAGCCGCGATACTCATGCTTACGTGCGCGTGCGCGCTGGCCGACGATGTGGTGACCGCGGAATCGCTGCTGACGGGCAACGGCCTGAAGGCCAGTCTGGAGCGCGGCGACTACATGCGCGAATACGCGGAGTACTACGACGCGGACGGCGAGATGTACGACTATAACGACATAATATATAAGCGCGGCGCAAGCGGTTATAACATGCTGATCGTCTATCCCGAGGACAGCGGCGCAAGCGTGGGCGCGACGCTGGTGGGCGGCAATTACTATGTAACGATTGAGGATGGCGTACCATCGTACACGCTGTACGCCAGCGCAACCTATGCCGAGGCGGGCAGCGAGCTGGAGGTGGGCGAGGACGCGTATACCGCCTATCCCGCATTTAATGACGGCCTGCAAATGACGCGCAACGCCGAGGGCGAATACGTGGTGACGGCTCAGATAGCGGCCGATAAGTGCGACCAGACCGTTGTAGCAGATCACGGCCATGACATGGCCGAGAACGACGTGATATACGACGAGTACACTTATGATGCCGACCTCAACCTTAAAAGCGAGGAAATATATTACCTGCGCGACGGCGATAAGCGCCTATGCGAGCGCATAACCTTCGAATACAACGCCGACGGCACCGTGTACGAGCAGTACGCCCAGAGCGTGGGCACGCGCACGATAACCGTGGTGCTGAATCCGGGCCGCGATGACGAGCATCGCATGGAGTTTGCCATATCCGATTCGGGCAGCGTGCATTTCGTGCTGGGCACGGGCGGCGTGCTGTATGCCGACGCGGCATTCAGCGCGGCTGTGCCGTCCGAGGGCGACGGCGCAAGCTATAACCAGTCCGAATATTACGTAGTGACCGACTGACGCAAAAGGGGAGTAAGCCATGTGCAATAAGATACGCCCGGAGCGCTGCGTTATATTCTGCGCCTCGCCCGAATTCTACCTCGCAAAAATGCGGCCTGACGATTACGTGATCGCGTGCGACGGCGGCTATGCGCACGCGGTCGAAAGCGGCGTGCGCCCCGATCTGGTGGTGGGCGATTTCGATTCATACGACGGCCGGCTCGACCCGACGCTTAAAATCGTGCGCGTGCCCTGCGAAAAGGACGATACCGACACAATGCTGGCGATAAAGATCGCGCTGGAGGACGGCTATCGCGACTTCATGCTGCTGGGCGCGACCGGCGGGCGGCTGGATCACCTGCTGTCCAACGTAAGCTCGGGCGCGTACATCGCCGAACACGGCGGCAGGTGCGTGATCTGCGATAAGTACAACGTCATGCACGTTATAAAGGATTGCAGGCTGGAACTGCGCGGCTTGAAGGGTCAAACGCTGTCCGTGCTGTCGTACACCGACGAATCGCAGGGCGTGACGCTCAGCGGCATGAAATACCCGCTGGAAAACGGCACGCTTACCAACGCATTCCCGATAGGGCAGAGCAACATAGTAAAAGAAGACGTATGCTCGGTTGAGGTAAAGCACGGCGTGCTGCTGGTCATAGAGGCCGGTATGGCACACTAAAAGAAGCATAAATAGTACAGGGTTTGCGCCGCTTGGAAAGCCGACAGCGCAAGCCTTGTATTTATGTTAGCCACATATTCGCTTGAAGTTCGACAAAAATTTCAAAAGTTTACTTGCAATACGCGCCAATCGATTGGTATAATAAACGAGAATGAACTTTTGCGATTTGTGATATTCCACAATAATCATGAATGACGAAGCTTTTGCAAAAGCCTGTTCAACGAACGTCGACGTTTGCATGATGTACAGATTTTCTGCTTCGGGAGAGATGAGCATGGCGTATATTGCAGAGGACAAAATAACCAATCCGATAGAAAAACAAAAGGTCAAGGCGGTGCTGGCCGAATGCAACCGGCGGAATAGGCGCCCGCTGTGGATAATGAAGCGCGTTATGGATGTAACATTGTCGCTGATTGCGCTTGTAATACTGCTGATACCGATGCTGATAATATACGTGGCGATTTTCCTTGAAGATCACCACGACCCGATATTCAGGCAGGTGCGCGTGGGGCGCTTCGGCAAGGAATTTCGCATGTATAAGTTCCGTACGATGGTGCCCAATGCCGAGGAGCTGAAACAGACTTTGGCCGATAAAAACGAGATGGACGGCCCGGTGTTCAAGATCGAAAACGACCCCCGCATAACGCGCGGCGGCAAGTTCCTGCGCAAGACCAGTCTT
>USEE01000256.1 GCA_900553645.1 uncultured Eubacteriales bacterium | reverse complement strand
GTCAGCGGCTAGGACGCGGCCCGCTCCAGCGGCGACATGAGCCAGCTGGCGGTGACGGCGAAAAACAGCACCACCCTGGTGGTGACGCTGGACGGCCAGTATGACTGGTTTTTGCGGGAGGTATGCACCTCCATCGCCACCATGCCGCTGCGCAGTCCGCGCACTATGTCGGCGGGCTGATAGCCATACGGCATTAGCTTTGCGCACAGCAGCTTAAAGTACGTGTGAGTAAACGTCTCGTTGTCCACCGGCAAAAGCGTGCCGTCCATGTCCAGAAGTATCGTGTTTATCATACTTGTCCCTCGCTGATTTGATTGGTAAGCATATGATAGCACGCCGTTTCGACATGAACGTGAGCATTGGGTTGTCATTGGGTTACGCTCAGCCCCAGCGGTCGTATGCTGCGCTCCAGCACGCCGTGCAGCGCCGCTATGAGTATGCCGTAATTTATGAACGGTATGCCCTGATCCAGCGCGCAGTTCATGCGGTAAGTCACCTCGCGTGGGTTCAGCATACACGCGCCGCAGTGTATCACCATGCTGTAGGGCGTCAGGTCGTCCGGGAAGCCCGTGCCGCTCGTCCACTCGAATTCAAAATGCTTGCCAGTATTCTGCCTCAGCCAGCGCGGTATCTTGACCGTGCCGATGTCATCGCACTGGCGGTGATGGGTACAGCCCTCGCATATCAGCAGCTTGTCGCCGTCCTTTAGCGTGGGCAGCGCCTTTACGGCCTCAATTGCAGCGTTTAGAAATCCGCGCTGACGGGCGAAAAGTATCGAGAACGACGTGAGCGGTATGTCCTCGGGCACGTCGCGCGATACGCGGCCAAACGCCTGAGAATCGGTTATTACTATGCGCGGCCTTACGTTCAGCGTGCCCAGCACGGCCTTCAGCTCTTCGGGCTGAACCAGCGGCGCAATGCCGTGATTGTCCAGCACCTCGCGCATTACCTGCTGCTGAGGCAGTATCATGCGGCCCTTGGGCGCGGCACTGTCGATGGGCGTTACCAGCACGCATACGTCGCCGGGCGCGCACAGCCCTTCCAACAGCCGCGGCGGTTCGGGCATTTTGAGCGATGCGATGCGCTCCTTCAGCTCGTTTATGCCCGCACCGGTCGCCGCGCTCACGCATATTGCGCCGTCGGGCGCGGTGGCTATGTCGGACTTGTTGTATACGACTATGTAAGGAATCTTCTTCTGCTCGATCTTTGCAATCAGCGCAGTTTCTTCTTCGGCGATGCCGACGGTCGGGTCGATCACGACCAGCGCCACGTCGGTCTTGTTAAGCACCTGAGCCGCTTTGCGCACGCGCAGCGTGCCCAAATCGCCCACGTCGTCCAGACCGGGCGTATCGAATATCACGACCGGCCCCATCGGAAGCAGCTCCATCGACTTGGATACCGGGTCGGTAGTTGTGCCCAGATGCTCGGATACTATCGAAAGCTCCTGCCCGGTCAGCGCGTTCATCAGGCTGGACTTGCCCGCATTGCGGCGGCCGAATATGCCTATGTGTACGCGGGCGGAGGAAGGTGTTGCGTTCATGCTCATATTTATCGCTCCTTGCGCGGGAAAATGCCCCGCAGAAATACAAAACCGCGCCTAAAGCAGATGCCGTGCGGCATATGCAAAGGCGCGTTGAACTTTGAGGCGGGCTCAGCCGGTCAAGCGCCTTCCGCGTCGGAAAACGTCCTGCGCGTCAGAGGCCGATTTGTTACGAGTATTATATAACCTCGCGGCGCGCGTTTAAGCGCCGATTATGTTAACAATTGCTTTAAGTCAGCATAAAACGGCTTTTTATATGCAGGCAGGAATGACGCGCACGCGTGTAGAATAGCAATTCAGAGAAAACTCTCATCGGGAGGAATTAATATGCAGTCATCCGTTGCGCGCAGACCGGGTGCGTCAATCGCACTGAATACGGATACGGGTCTGCTTAAACTGGCCGCGATAATACTGATGGTGATCGACCATGTGGGTTATCAGCTGATGGGCAACGACATAGTGATGCGCTCGATAGGCCGATTGTCGTTTCCGATATTCGCGTGGTGCATCGTCGTGGGCAGCGAGTACACGCACGATATTAAGGCATACATGAAGCGCATGGCGCTTTTCTACTTTGTAAGTCAGCCGTGCTATGTGCTGGCGTTCGGTCGGCAATGGACTCAGCATAACATATACCTGACGCTGCTGCTGGGCCTTATCGCGATATGGGCGATTAAGGACCGGCAGTACTGGGCCTTGCCCATGACATTGCTGGCGGCGTATTTCATGAGCCCGAATTACGGCATGAACGGCGTGTATGTGATAATCCTGTTCTACCTTGTGCGCGGTTCAAAGCTGCTGGCGGCGCTGATAATGACGGCGTTTTGCGTGTACTGGGGCATGGATTCGCAGGTGTTGTTTAATGTAGGCTCGTTCAGCGTACGGCTGCAATCGCTGGCCATGCTGAGTCTGCCGCTGATAATCATACCGACGCATACCAACATAAAGCTGAATAAATACATATTCTACGCATTCTATCCGGCGCACTTGCTGATAATATACGCTATCAAGCAGCTTGTGACAGCAGCCTGAGAACTGTGTTTGAAATGCGTCAAATTAAGGCGAAATAATGAAATCTGCGTTGACAAGTGCGCTATGTAGGCGTATAATTGCGGTAACCGCTGGGGGAGCTTATGGCTGAGAGCGGGCGTTTGCCCGGACCCTTAGAACCTGTTGTGGATAATGCCACCGTAGGGAAGCGAATCGCATGAGGCTGTGCCGCGTGTGAGCGTTTCCCGTGTGTCGATGCGATGCACGGGTTTTTATTTGCCATTGGCCCGGCCGGGCGGAATCTTTTGCGAAGATTCGCACGGGAGGCACTGTTATGGGAGAATATCTTTCGGGTGTGTTTGAAAAGTTTAGCGAGTGGAACGGCTACATTCTGGCAGCCATCGTGCTGCTGGTGCTGTTCGCGGTGGGCATGTACTTTGCGGGGCGCAAGGTCAAGTGGAACACGCGTATGCTCGCGTCGGCGGCGATGTGCGTCGCGCTTACCTATGTGCTTGGCCAGATAAGGCTGTTTACTATGCCTCAGGGCGGTTCGATAACCCCCGGTTCGATGCTGCCGGTAATGTTGTTCAGCATGGCATACGGCGTGTGGCCCGGATTCCTGGCGGGCGCGCTGTGCGGTATGCTGGGACTTTTGCAATCGGCATACGTCATCCATCCCGTTCAGATGATACTTGACTATCCGCTTGCAATGGCTATGGTTGGCCTGGGCGCGATCGTGCGCAATAAGCTTTCGCTGGGCGCGTTCCGCCTGCCGCTGGCCGTGCTGATTGCGTGCATAGGCCGTTATGCCTGCTCTGTTGTATCT
>USEE01000255.1 GCA_900553645.1 uncultured Eubacteriales bacterium | reverse complement strand
CCCTTGCTGTTGTTAGTATTGCCGAGTATCATGCTGTTAATTTATAAAAAAAGAGAATAATCATTTGATAAATAGCTAATTTTGCAACAAATAAAAGTTTATGTGGAAATATTATGCTTTGCTTTCCGCCCTCTTTGCCGCGCTGACGGCTGTGTTCGCCAAGATCGGAGTAAAAGAGATCAATTCGGATCTGGCTACGGCTATCCGGACGTCAGTCATCTTGTTTATCACTTGGGGAATCGTCCTTGCCGGAAACCATACGGCCGGGGTGAAAGGCATCAGCGGACATACATGGATATTCCTTATTCTGTCCGGTGCCGCCACCGGCCTCTCGTGGCTGTTCTACTTCAAGGCATTGCAGGCGGGGGATGTATCGCGTGTGGCACCGATAGACAAATTGAGCGTGGTGATTACCATCTGTCTCTCCTTTCTGTTTCTGAAAGAGCCGGTCAGCCTGCGGGTTATCATCGGGGCATTGCTCATTACGGGCGGCAGTATCGTAATGTTAATAAAGTAGAAGAGTATGAAGATATTGATTATAGAAGACGAACGAAATCTTTCGGATAGCATCGTAGCCTACCTCAGCAGTGAGGAATATCTGTGCGAGCAGGCTTTCACCTATGACGATGCCAAAATGAAAGTAAATATGTATGAATACGATTGTGTGCTGCTCGACCTGATGCTGCCGGGCATGTCGGGCATAGAGATATGCCGCCGCGTGCGCCAGCACAGCAAAAAGCCCATAATCATGCTGACTGCAAAGGATGACGTGAGCGACAAGGTGATGGGCCTTGACATGGGCGCGGACGATTACGTCACAAAGCCGTTCGCGATTGAGGAGCTGCTGGCGCGCATACGCGTGGCGCTCAAGCACGGCACGCCCGACGGCAGCGCGGGCGGCGACGAGATACGCGCGGGCAAGCTGTGCGTAAACACCCGCAACCGCGAGGTCACGTTCGACGGCCAGGAGGTAACGCTGACCAAGACCGAGTTCGACATGCTGGCGTACATGGCCGCGCACCCGGACAAGGTGCTCAGCCGCGACGAGCTGCTCAGCGAGGTATGGGGCTACTCATACGCGGGCGACACCAACATCGTGGACGTATACGTCAGGTATTTAAGGCAGAAGCTGGACGAGCGGTTTAATGTAAAGCTGATGCACACGGTGCGCGGCGTGGGGTATCTGTTCAGGTATGAAGAACAGTAAGCGCGTTAAGGCAAAAAGACCGGCCGAAGTGTCGGTCGATACGGCGCAAGGCAGTCCGGCACCAGCCGAAAAGCCGGAGCGGCTGCCTCGCAAAAAGCTAAGGCGCGGCGCGATAAGCCGCTGGTGGCGCATGGCGCATGTGCGCAGCAATGAGCCGCCCGCCGCGGACGAGCAGAGCGTGCGCGAGATGGAGAAGGTCTGCCGCCGCGCCGAGGACGCGCTGAGCTCGGCGCGCGAACGCATCGAATCGGACATAAGCGCGGCCACGCCGTCCGAAAGCGAACAGATTGCCGCGGCTCAGACAGAAGGCCGCAGTCTGCGCGGCCCGGACAAGTGGCAGCGCGACGACAATGCCTTCAACGAGGTAAGCCGCGCGGTACATGCCCGCGCAAGCGGCGCGGTGCGCGACATACGCTCGTCCATGTCCACGCGCATATCGATCAACTATGCGCGCGTGCTGTGGGAAACGATGGTAATCGTGATAGTGGTGATTGCGGCGCTGATGGCGTTTATGGTACTGCCGCGCCTGAACTCTCTGAGCGAGGAGGTAGCGGGGCAGGTTGAAACCGCAGCGCACGCGGTCAGCGGGGGACTGAGCACACTGCCTGAACCCACGCCCGCGCCCAGCCCGCGCGCGCTGTATGCGGTTACGTCTCCGCCGCTGGAGGGCGGTGCGGGCATACCCGACGAGCGCGAGAGCATACGCCTGATTGACATATCGCTGAATACTCAGGATAAGGCATACGCGCAGGTCAGCGGCATGGACGGGCGCGTTTACTATGACGACGCGCCGTTCGACCTGAGCAGGGGCACGCCGCTTAGATTCTGGCAGGGTGAGTTTTACTATGTGCGCTCCAGCTTTGTAAACGTGCGCGGCAATACGTATCAGCTTTACGTGTGCACCGCGCTGACGTACTGGCTGTGGCTGGCGCTGTGGGTGATCGGAGGACTGGTGGGCCTTGACGCAATGCGCGGCGCGTACTTCATACTGCGCGGACACAGCCTGAACGCCGAGTTCATACGGCCTATCGAAAAGATAAGCGAAACCGCGCGCCACCTCAACGCGCAGAATATGTCCGAGCGCATCGACGTGGAGGGCACGCATTCCGAACTGCGCGAGCTGGCGCTGGTGATAAACGACATGCTGGATCGTATGGAAACCGCCTACGACGGCCAGAAGCAGTTCGTATCCGACGCGTCGCACGAACTGCGCACACCGATTGCGGTCATACAGGGCTACGCCAATATGCTGGAGCGCTGGGGCAAGGACGATAAGGAGGTGCGCGACGAGGCCATCGCCGCCATAAACAAGGAAGCCGCCAATATGAAGGAGCTGGTGGAAAAACTGCTGTTCCTGGCGCGCCACGATAAGCAGACGCTCAAGATGAAGTCGGAACTGGTAGACCTGCGTGCGCTGGCCGAGGACGCGGTGCGAGAAACCCGCATGATAGTAAAAGACCGCGAGATAATTGCGGGCGAGATGCAGGACGTAAGCGTGCTGGGCGACAGCGCGTCGCTGAAGCAGGCGCTGCGCATATTCATCGATAACGCGTGTAAGTACACGCCGCCGGGCGGTAAGGTAACGGTGTCGTGTACGCGCGGCGGGCTGGGCGCGCTGCTGAGCGTAGCGGACACCGGGCGAGGCATACCCGCGGCCGATCTGAAGAAGATATTCGATAGATTCTATCGAGTGGACGATTCGCGCGGCGCGGTGCCGGGGCATGGTTTGGGGCTGTCGATAGCAAGGATAATCGCGGTAAGCCACGGCGGCAGGATAAACGTGCGCTCTAAGGAAGGCGCGGGGTCGGTGTTTACGCTGGAATTGCCGGGGATTAAGAAGTGAATTGGGTGCCGCATGGGATGTGATGTCCTGTGCGGCGGTTTTGTTTAATCGTAAGCGGAGATTACTCTGGTCGGGAACTCCTATTTGGATTACCTGAAATGGAAGCTGGCGCCGAAGGCGACAGATGTGTTTTGCTGGCTTGAAGTAGTTGAAAATGAGGACGGAACCCACTCCCCCGCTAACGCGGTAGCCCCGTCCTTTCAGGAGAGGCTTTAGGTCTGATCACGGCGCGGCTTTGCGCGCTTATCGTTTTGCTGCTCTCTGAGCGTGGAAAAAGCTCATACAGAACCCCGAGAACTGATTGCTTCGTCCGCGCCCACTTTAATTTATGGTGGGCGCG
>USEE01000254.1 GCA_900553645.1 uncultured Eubacteriales bacterium | reverse complement strand
ACCTGCGACCTTTTGGTCCCGAACCAAACGCGCTACCAAACTGCGCTACACCTCGTAAGGAGAGCCAATAATCGGATTCGAACCGATGACCTGCAGTTTACGAAACTGCTGCTCTACCGGCTGAGCTATATTGGCACGCCATGAACCGTCAACGTTTATAAATTATAGCACCTTTCGGACTAAAAATCAAGCCTTTTTTTCGCAAAATATTGAATTTACGCAGAGTTAGCACTCTCATATGCCCCGCTGCAACCGCGGCTGGTGTATAATGTATTTATTCTGTTTGCACCGGCGTGCGGCGCGCGCCTTGGGCCTTGGGAGGACATTAATGCTTAAAGTAACTTTGCTGGGCACGGGTGGCATGATGCCGCTGAAGACGCGCGCGCTGGCCAGCGCCATGCTGTCAAGCGAGGGGCGCAGCCTGCTCATCGACTGCGGCGAAGGCACGCAGGTACAGATTCGCGAATGCGGCCTTACGTTTAAGCCTATCGACGGGCTGCTCATCACCCACTTTCACGGAGACCATGTAAGCGGTCTGCCGGGGCTGCTGCTCTCGATGGGCAATCAGGGCCGCGAAGCGCCGCTTACCATCGCGGGGCCGCTGGGCGTAAAGCGCGTGGTGGACTGCCTGCGCGTGATCGCGCCCGGACTGCCGTTTGCGATAGAGTTTGAGGAGATCGACCCCGCTGCGCCCCATGCCTTCAAATGCGCCGGACTTGATATAGAGCCGTTCGCGCTGAAGCACGGTATGCCCTGCTTAGGCTATGCCGTGTCGCTCAAGCGCGCGGGGCGGTTCATGCCTGAGCGCGCAAAGGAATTGGGCGTGCCGCTAAAGCTTTGGAGCGTATTGCAGCGCCAGCCATCGGCCGAACTGGACGGGCGCGTGTACACATCCGACATGGTGCTCACGCCGCCGCGGCGCGGCATATCTGTGGTGTACGCGACCGACACGCGGCCCGTGCCCGCGATTGCGCGCATGGCCAATGATTGCGATCTATTGATATGTGAAGGCATGTACGGCGACCCGGAGAAGCTGCCGCGCGCCAAGGAAGCCGGGCACATGATGATGAGCGAGGCCGCGCGCATAGCCGCCGAGGCGCACGCGCACCGCATGTGGTTCACGCATTACAGCCCGGCAATGCCCGACCCGGAGACGTGGCTGGACAGCGTGCGCGCAATATTCCCGGCGGCCGAGCTGGGGCGCGACTGTATGAGCATCGACTTGCCGTTTGTGGGCGACTGACGCGCCGGTAATTAACACTCGCCGCGTTTACACCCATGCGGCGTTACTACTATAATATTTACAGATAATTCTGCGCGATCCACTGGAGGCGATACAATGGATAGTCAACGCAAAATATCAGGTGCTGTGATACGCCGTCTGCCAGGCTATTACAGGTATCTGAAGCGGCTTGAGATGGAGGGCGTGCAGCGCATATCGTCTCAGGATCTGGGCCAGCAGATGGGCCTTACCGCGTCGCAGATTCGTCAGGATATGAACTGCTTTGGCGGTTTTGGACAGCAGGGTTATGGGTATAATATACATGAGCTGCGGCTTAAAATCAGCGAGATACTGGGACTTGACCGCAGTTACACAATGGCGATAGTAGGCGCGGGCAAGATTGGTCAGGCGATACTGAGCTACGACGGCTTTCGCAGCATGGACTTTCACATAACGGCGATGTTCGACACCGACCCGGAACTGATAGGCCGCCGCGTGCGCGACATAACGATATACGACGCCGCAAACATACGCGAGGTGCTTACCGCGTCGCCGGTCGACGTGGGCGTGGTCGCGGTGCCCGAGGCCTCGGCGCAGTGGGTATGCGATATGCTGACCGGCTGCGGCGTGCGCGCGATATGGAACTTCGCGCCGATCGACTTAAACGTCGGGCGGGACGTGGCGATAAACAACGTCCACCTGAGCGATAGTCTGATGGTGCTCACCTATTCTATGCGCCACACACACGGCAGCAGTAAATGAAATATTTGCCATACCGTCCAAAGCGCGCCACACATACAGTGGAACATACTGGCATAAAATCGCGTCTTATAATTAGTTAACGCAAAGATACACGCGGTGTGCGTGCAAGCGCCGACCGCAGCAGCATAAAGAGGAGATTCGCAATGGATTACAACGATAAAAACGCCGTGCCCGTACGCCGCAGGGCAGAGCGCACCGGCGAACCAAGTGTAAAGCCCGCAGACAGCACATCGCCCGCCCGTGCGGATGGCTACTCCACGCGCCAGAGCGCGCGCGGCACTGCGCCGGTTGTGCGCAACGCGCCGCGTACCTCGTCCGCTTCCATTGATTCGGGGCGGGCGCGCGCGGCTTCGTCCGACTATCATCAGCGCGTGCGTGCGCGTGCCGCGGCCAATGATTCGGCTAAGGCAGGCGATGCGGCTCCCGCTCCGGCGCGCGTCAATGTGCGTCCGGCTTCGGGGGCGGCGCGCACCGGCTCAATCGAACGGACTTCTGCTTCGACCGCCGCGCGTCCTTCCACGGGTGCAAAGCGGCCTGCGCCTAATGGTACAAAGCGCCCCGCGAACGCGCCCCAGCGCCGCACTGCGCCCCGATCTCAGGGTGCGGGCGTGCGCCACAAGAAGAATCGCAATCCCAAGTGGGCCTCGGCGCTGCTGGTAGTATGTGCTATGGCGCTGATAGGCGTGGGCTATGTAGGCATTACCGAGGTCAACAACTATATGGACTATCAGGCGAAGTGCCGCGAGCTGGAGCAGGACACGTTTTATGACGGCATAACGCTTGAGGGCGAGTCGCTCAGCGGGCTTACCATGCTGGACGCGATTGCCAAGTATCAGCAGCAGCTCAGCAACGTAGCGTCGGCTACGTCTATCACTATCACGGCGCGCGGCAAGACCTATACGCTGGACTCCTCGTCGGTACAGATGAGCACCAATCTTCAGTCCACGCTGAGCCTTGCTTACTCCACCGGGCGCACGGGTTCGTTTGACGAGAGGTATGCCCAGCTTCAGCAGCTCAAGAGCGAAGGGTTGGACTTCTCGCTCAACCGCGGCTGGAACGAGGACACTCTGCGCTCCAAGATTTCGCAGATTGCCGCCGACGTATACGTCAAGGGGCAGGATGCGGATGTTGAGAGCTTTGACCCCGACACGGGCAAGTTTACCTTTACAAGCGAAGTCACCGGGTATGAGCTGGACACCGACGATCTGTATGCGCAGATTACTCAGGCGGTTGCCAACGGCAACGTAAATGCCAACATCGAGGCCAAGATAATCGAGGTTGCGCCTGAGCACACCGTTGAGTACATGAAGGAGCATTTTGGCCGCATATCTTATGCGCAGACCAAGACGACCTCCAACTCCAACCGCAACCGCAACATACAGCTTGCCACCGCCGAGTTCAACGGTATG
>USEE01000253.1 GCA_900553645.1 uncultured Eubacteriales bacterium | reverse complement strand
CCCGCTCTCCATACCTTGCGAATCGTCCAAGGCCTGCCCTAACATCTGATAGCCGCCGCACACGCCTAATATTGGTATATCTGCCTGAGCCAATTTGAGCAGCGCAGCCTCCAGCCCGCTTTGACGGAGCCAGAGCAGGTCTTCCATCGTATTCTTCGTACCCGGCAGGATCACCATGTCGGGCTGTTTCAATTCACGCGCGCGCTGCACATAGCGCACGCCCAGCAATTCGTGCTGCTCAAGCGGCATAAAGTCGGTGAAATTGCTGATGTGCGGCAGGCGAATTACGGCCACGTCCAGCGGCTTAACCGCGCTTTTCGCATTCAGCCTGTCGGAAAGCGAATCCTCATCCTCGATCTCCACATGCATATACGGCACCACGCCCAGCACCGGCAGTCTCGTCTTGTCCTCTATCATTTTGAGGCCCGGGCGCAGTATCTCCACATCGCCGCGGAACTTGTTGATTATCATTCCCGCGATGCGCGCGCGCTCATCCGGCTCAAGCAGTTCAACCGTGCCGTAGAGCTGGGCGAACACGCCGCCGCGGTCAATGTCCCCGGCCAGCAGCACCGGCGCGTCAACCAGCTTCGCAAGGCCCATGTTCACTATATCGTCTGCCTTTAGGTTGATTTCAGCCGGGCTTCCCGCACCCTCTATTACCACTATGTCCACATCATTGCTCAGGCTGTCGAACGCCGCCATTATGTCCGGGATTAACTGCCGCTTCATTTTGAAGTAAGCCGCCGCGCTCATGTGGCCGCGCACTTCGCCGTTTACGATTACCTGGCTGCCCGTGTCGCTGCTGGGCTTGAGCAATATCGGGTTCATGCGCACGTCAGGTTCTATGCCCGCCGCCTGTGCCTGAACTACCTGCGCGCGCCCCATCTCCAGTCCGTCGCGCGTGACGAAGCTGTTGAGCGCCATGTTCTGGCTCTTAAACGGTGCGACTTTATAGCCGTCCTGCGCAAATATGCGGCAAAGCGCCGCGCACAGCAGGCTTTTGCCTGCGCCGCTCATCGTGCCCTGAATCATGATTTTCTTTGCCCGGCTCATAAAAGCACCTCCCGCAAAGTACTCAGCAATATGTCGTTTTCCACCCGCGTGCGCACGGCCGTGCGGTACCATGTATCGTCCAGCCCCGGATAATTGCCGCAGCCGCGCAGGGCCACGCCGCGCTTTTCCATTTTCTCGCCCAGCTTATTTGGCGCGCGGAAAAGCAGGTAATTTGCCTTTCCCGAAATCACGCGCAGACCGAGCGAGCGCAAACCATTTTCCAGATAAGGCCGCTCTTGCTCAATAAGCGCCCGCACGCGTGCGACGTATTCCGTCTGTTCAAGCGCTGCCAGTCCCGCCGCCTGAGCCAACGAAGACACTGCCCACGGCTGACCCGCGCCGCGCATCTGCGCAATCAGATTCGCGTCCGCGCAAAGTCCATACCCCAGCCTAACGCCCGCCATGCCATAGAGCTTGGTGAATGCCTTTAATATGAACAGATTTTTCGCGCCGCTAAGTTCACTCTTCATGGTAAATGAGTCTCCATCAGGCAGGAAATCCAAGAAGCACTCGTCAACGACCAACAGCGCGCCGACCGCCTTGCACTTATCCAATATCGATTGCATAAGCGATCTCTCCGCGACTTGCCCGGTGGGATTGTTAGGCTGGCAGATGAACACCATGTCCGCATCGCCGATTGCGTCCGCAAAATCCGCAGTCAGCGCAAAGTCATTCCGCTCAGACAATTCATAGCGGCGAACGCTGCATCCGACCGTCTCCAGCGCCGCCGCGTATTCTGCAAACGTCGGCGCAAGTATCAGCGCGCATTCAGGCCGTTTAGCCAGTACCAGCCTGAAAATCAAATCTGCCGCGCCGTTTCCGCACATCACCCAATCGGCGGGCAGATTTTCCGTATGCGCAATCGCCGCACAAAGCTCACGGCAAAGCGGATCTGGATAGCGGTCTGCCTGCGCCGCCGCATCGCAGATCGCGCGCACAACCGCCTGCGGCACGCCCAGCGGACTTACGTTGGCCGAAAAATCCACCGCGTCGCGCCCGTAACGCTCCCGATAGCCTATATAATCGCCGCCATGCACCAATTTCATATTAAGACTCCTTTATATGCACAAAACCAATATTCTGACCAGCACTGCGGCGGCCAGTCCCAGCAAGCTTGCGGTGTACATCATCTTGTTTGCGCGCAGTATGTCCCCGGGTTCAATTGCGCGCACTGCGTCACCGATCGTAGGCTTGTCGCAGTACTTGCCGAAATACGTTGCGGGGCCGGCGAGTTGTACGTTCAGCGCGCCCGCACATGCACTCTCGGTCTGCGCGCTATTGGGGCTGGCATGTTTACGCCGATCGCGCCGCCATATCCGCCATGCGCTCTTTGCATCGTTGCCGGTGAGCGCCGCCGACGCAATCCACAATAGCGCCGCGATTCGACTGGGCAGGTAGTTTGCCGCGTCGTCAAGTTTCGCCGCCGCGCGCCCGAAGTTCAGGTATTTTTCGTTTTTATAGCCCACCATGCTGTCCATGGTGTTTATGGCCTTGTAAACCAGCGCCAGCGGCGCGCCGCCCAGCATCATGTAAAGCAGCGGCGCGATTACGCCGTCGCTTGCGTTTTCGGCAACAGTCTCAACTGCCGCCTTTGTAACGCCTTCGCTTGTCAGTTCGGCCGTGTCGCGCCCGACAATGCGGCTGACCGCGCGGCGCGACGCGGGCAGATCGCCCTTGACGAGTTCGCGGTATACGTTTGTGCTCTCCTGCGCCAGCCCCTTTGCCGCCAATGCCTGCGCGCACCAAAGCAATTCGATTGCAAAGCCCAGAATCGGACTTGTCCTATAAAACAGCCAGCAGACACCGCCGGTAATCAGCAATGTACCGACCGGCAGTGCCATAGCCAGAATGCGCCCGCCCAGCCGTTCGCCCTCGGGCGTGTTTGGCAAGCGTTTTCTGAGAAACTTTTCCAGCGCGGTAATTGCCTTGCCCATAATCACGACCGGATGAACCAGCCACGCCGGATCGCCGAATATCCCGTCGAGTATAAAGCCGCCGAGCATCAATAGTATAATCCTCATATGTTTCCTCCGCATGATTAGCCGCTGAGAATATGCGCGGCATATGGAAAGCAGTAATTGTCTAAAAATTTTTGCGCCTTGGGTATTGATTTTTCTCGACTATTATACGAAGTTTGGGGAGGATAGTCAACGTGGATTGCGGGGAGATTTTGTATGGAAAGGCATTGAAAAAATTGCGGATAATTGAGAAGATCTTTCGAGCCAGACGCATATTTTGCTTTCCCTTTTCTACATGGTCATGACATGATATGCCCACATAAAATGCAAAATAAAGGCGCCCCCGAACATTTCGAAGCGCGCCTTATAATCCACTCTAGAGTGTGTCTCAAA
>USEE01000252.1 GCA_900553645.1 uncultured Eubacteriales bacterium | reverse complement strand
TGGCAGGAGGGCGCGGAGGTAAGCGCGCCGCGCGTCAGTACGGCAGAGCAGGCGCGGGAGGCGCTGGGCAGGGCGATAGATAATAACCCGCTTCAGGCCGGACACGAGTACAAGGCGGGCGATTATGACGAGCTGATTAAAAAGGTTCAGGCCGACGGCGGGACGCATACCGCGGACGAATGGGATCGCATTTTAGGCTTTGTAGGCAATAATCCGCGCGCCAGCAATCTGGAGCGGTTTGTGCATAACACGCAGGAACGCGCACTGGCGGCGAACGACGGTAAGACCACGAAGGCCGAGGCAAAGAACGCGACGGTCAGTGCGACAGAGCTGCTTGAGTTTATGCGCAATGAGATGGCAAGCGATGCGGCCAATATGCGGCTGCGTCAGAAGCAATACGAACGCATACTATCGCATGAGAGCATACCTGTGCATGTATTGGAGCAAACCACTCTTAGTACACGCGATAAGTATGCGGATGCCCGCAATAAAGCACAGTTTGGCGATGCGGTTAACAGCGACACGAATGTTGTTGTAACCTTGAATAAAGAGGGTTATAGCAAGACTGTTGACAGCATCAAGAAAATGGATGTGGATGTGCGTCCGGCAGCGCTGGCGGCATTGGCCAATTATAAGACCCTGATAGCCGACGGCGTTTACGTGGGAAGCTATCCAGACTATGGCGAATCTGCGAATATAAAACAAATGCACTGCTTCGTGTCCGCGTTTGAATACGGCGGCGAGCAGTACAGGGCAATGTATACGGCCAAGGAAAGCCGAAACAGCGATGGATCGTATAGTACTAAATTGTATTTGCAGCGCGTGGAGGCGTTGAAGGCACAAAAAGAGCAGCAACGCCTGAAAACCTCGATGACCAGTGGCCAACAAGGGACAAATTACAACAGTACGTTCGCTGCTGATAGCAGTATAGCACCTGAAACCGGCGCTGTCAACACAATCGGCGCGAAAACGCTGCTGGAGGGCTACAACCTGAGCGCCCTAAAGGCGTGGCCGCTGGCCGAGATAGACGTGGAGGAGCGCAGCGCGGGCGACGCGGGCAGCGGCTGGGGACGCAAGGCCGATGAGGTAAGGCGCATAAACCATGCGGTAACGGTGTTTAACGGGATATACGAAGAACTGTACAACATGGTAAACGACGCGTATGTCCGCAACGGATATGAAAAGATGGGTAAGCGCAAGAACTACTTCCCGCACTTTCAGGAAGAAGAATCGAATCTTTTTGAGAACTTCGCGCGCAAGCTGGGGTTCGGCGCGGGCAAGTACGCACTGCCCACCAGCATAGACGGACTGACCGAAACCTTCTCGCCGGGGCGCAATTACAACAAGCACGCGGAGCACCGGCTGGGCACCGACACGGCGTTTGACGCGATAGCGGGATTCGAGGACTATATAGAATCCGCAACCAAGGCGGCATACCTGACCGACGATATAAAGCGGCTGAGGCAATTGGAACGCGAGATACGCGCGGGCGAGCAGATCGGGACGCTAAACAGCCGCACGAAGCTAAGCAAGGCCAACGGCGACTTTGGCAGTCTGGCCAAATGGGTGCACGAATACGCGAATCTGGTGGCGGGCAAGAAAAGCTCGCTCGACCGCGGCGTGGAAAGCTATGTAGGGCGCAGGGCGTATCAGGTATTGGACACGATACGGTCGCGCCGGGGCGCGGCGGCGGTGGCGGGCAACATATCGTCCGCGCTGACCAACATAGCGCCGGTAGTGCAGGTGATAAGCGAGCACCCGATAGCGACGGTAAAGGGCATGATGGGCATGATGTGCGAGTTGATGCGCGGCGGCGACACCCCCGAAAGCAGGTTCTTACCCCGCCGGTTCGCAAGCGACCAATTGGGTGTGGGGCGGCTGGCCCGGATAGAAAAGATAGCGAGCAAACCGTTTGAGATAGTGGACACGATAGCGTCCAACATAGTGGTGCGCGGATACTATCAGAGCAACATAGACGCGGGCATGGAGCCGGAGGCGGCGATGCTATCGGCGGACGCGCAGGCGGCGCGAGGCGCGGGAGTGACCGAGACAACTTCGGACAGAACGGCGGCGGACGGCGCAGCGGCGGGCGGACTGAGCGCGGATGAGATAAAGCAGCTAAGCAATGCCTCAACATCAAAATCCAATAAAAGCGGTTCGAGCGGCAGGAGACGGTCGGGCGGCAGGAAGGCGGGCGGCAGCAGCTCGGGCGGCAGCAGCATGACGGTGGGCGCGCCCACGGCCACGGTGAATATACCGTGGTACAAAACGCGGATGTACGAGAGCTTCGGCGCGGGCTACAACCCCTTCCCGCTGACGAACAGCTTTGAATGGGGCGGCGAAAGGGTAAGCCTGAGCGGCGAAGAAATGGGCGCGTATTCCGGGCTGTACGACGCGTACATGGACATGTACATGCGCGAGCGGCAGCAGGAATGGGACGGCAGTGACAGTGCCGGGCGCGAAACCATGCTGCGCGAGATGGACGAGCGGGCGCGGGACGCGGCGTATCAGCATTTTAGGGAGGTGGGGTGATTTCAGGGTGGAAATGGCGATTGCCCGCCGCGGGATGCGGCGGGCAATCGTTTTTTAAGTCTGTTCCACAAGTCTTTTTTCAAGCTCGGATAACGGCAGACGGCATATACCGCTATTGACGGCTTTTATCAGATCGGTAATTGCGGCGCGGTATTCATCGGATGAAAGCTTTTGGCTGATACGCAATTGATCGTAAATCCAGATAGTACCATGACATTCCACGTGTTCCTTTTGTGCAGCTTTTCTAAGCGGCATATCGCCGGTGAGGAGTATCCAATGACGGAATTTCGCAATCGCAAGCGCGAATGCGTCGTATTGAGAAAGCTCCTTATATACCGAGGTAAAGCGAAGCGCCTCCATAAACTCGGCGTCAGTTACATCGGTCAAATGCAGACCGCGCTGGTCGAGTTCACAGCGCAAATTATCCGGAGTAATCAATTCGTCACGGAATGTATCGCTGCTGATATAGTATTCAAAATCCAACAAAAATGGATAATCCAGATGCTTAAGCCGCGCAAAGTCGATCCACACGTTTGTGTCGCTGCTAATAAACAAGGATCAGACACCTCCACAACAAAGCTCACGAACTTCGACGATAGGCATATCTAAAAGTTCGGCGGCTCTGGACATGGTTATATCCTCTTCGGCAACGGCGCGCAGTGCAAGTTGCCTGAGCAAGTGACTTTCTTCAGCCATCATGCCGGACTGTTCGCTGCGGCGCAAACCACTCTCGGACAACCAAATTTGAGTGCGCTTGTAAGTGGGCTCGCTGATTATTTCGCATTGGTGTGCGCGCATTATTATCGATGCCATGGAAACGGCGTATTCCTGCTGTATGAGTCTCAAGTCGCCAAGTAGAATGTCATGCCGATAC
>USEE01000251.1 GCA_900553645.1 uncultured Eubacteriales bacterium | reverse complement strand
AAACGGTACTGATAAGAGCCGTCCTTGAAGCGCACGATGCAGTAAGCGCCCACCATAGCGCCCGCATCGCCCATCAGGTAAGGCTTATGGATTAGCTTCTGTTCCAGCCCGTAGGTCAGCTCGAAATCATCCTTTTCATGTACTACCTGAGCATCAATCGACGTAACCTCGCCCGAGCGCCTCGCCAAAGCAGCCATGCCGCGATAGCCTAAGATGAACTGGCATTCCATACCGCCCGTCTTTTTATTGCGGAATGGCACGGGGTAACATTGCCCCAGCACGGACGCGGGTTCCAGCCCGCACGACGCGGCTTGCATAAAGTAGCCCAGCACGCTGGCTATGCTGCACTTTTGCAAGTCCGGGTTCAGTCGAAATTCAGATATGGCCGATCTTACAAAACGGTCGGCATCAAAGAACTTGGGCAGCGCCATAGCAAGCTGCTGCTTAAAGCCATCGTTAGACAGGTAGTCGAGCACGGTAGTATGCGGCGCGGCAGTCGCGGGGGCGGCAGACACATTCTGCTGGGGCTTGGGGGCGCGGATTGCGGTATTAGCCATTTTTCTTATTCTCCTTTATCGTAAGTACGCGGTATGAGGTAGTCTTTTTATAAGCGTCCATTTCCGGGTGTTCGGCAAGCAGCCGCTTACTATCCAGACTGGACTTCTCCTGATTGCGATAGTTTATCGTGTAACTTGTGCTTTCCGCACGCGGCATGTCGCCCATCGCCAGCTTGACGCGCTGCTCTATGGCCTTGATCTTGGTATCGGTGTCCTTGCTTTGGCGCTTGAGCATCGCGAGCATGGTCAAATCGTCGTCCATCGCGCGCAAATCCATCGGCTCATCGTCGGCTGCACGGGCAGTGCCGGTCAGCTCCCTTACCAGCTCGCAGTCCGCTTCACTGCCCGTAGGGAGCGGCGGTTCATGCGCCTGAATGCGCCGCCACAGCTCCTTTTCAGCGGCCATCAGGCGCGCAATAGCGGCCTCGTCGCGGCTAATCATGAATATGTGGAACGCCTTGCCATTGCCCACCTTAACCGCCAGATACCAGCTCTGCCAGCCCAGAACCGCCATGTAATGCTGGCATTGCCAGTAGTACGTCGGCGGGATTTCATCGTCGTCGAAGTCGGTCTTGTTATATACCTCGGTGGTCTTGCATTCCAGCCCGACGTGCTTGCCCACCACGCGCCGGTCGATGTTCGCCAGCGCCCACGGGTATTCGGCGCTGCGGTACATGTTCTGGTCGTTAATGACCTTTTCGCCGGTGAGCTGGCTGAAGCGCTTGGCAACCAGACTTTCCTGTTCAGTCCCCCACCAGAGCGCCTCGGGCATATCATCCTCGGCCACGTCGCCGCGCCCGGCGGTCTTGTCCATGTACAACGCCAGCGGCGAGCGCCACGGGTTAAGCCCCAGCACAGCGGCGGCATCGCTGCCGCCTATGCCGGTTCTGCGCTCCTCCAGCCATTCGGCGCGGGTCAGGTCTGCAACATTTTTCTTTGTGTAAGTCGTACTCATGGTTTACAACCTTTCCGACAAATGCTATAATGGCATTGTCCTTTTCTTAATAGGTCTGGGTCGTTGATGTGCCAGCGTCAGCGGCCTCTTTTTTTGCGATTGAGGCGCAGCGCGGTCGCGGTCTGGGCGGCTTCATAGCCTTCGCGGTAGCCGTCCCGATACGACTTGCCTATCAGATGCACGTCCTCGGCTACCATCTTGCGCAGGCGCTCGCAATCGTCCAGCGTGATGCCGCAAACGGCGCGGTACATGTCCAGCGTGCCGGTCGCGTCGGCCAGTGCCCCCTCCAGCTCCGCGATCCGGGTCTTGTACGCTTCTTCCCGCGCACTCGCGGCGTTTATCTCGGTTATGCCCGCCACGAGTGCGGGTGAATTTGTCGTGCCGTATATCATGGTTTAGTCCTACTCTTTGTTTCATAGTGTTCACAAACGCTCTCCGCGCGCCGCGCTTTTGTACGCGGGTATATGCAGTGCCCCATGCTTATCGGTATAAAGCGCCCCAGCGCGTCCCTTACATAGTGCGGGTAGTAGTGTACGCACGTCGCGCAGCACCTCTCCGCGTCCCGGATGTATATCGTCTCTACGTGCTCGCTCAGCCACCTTATGCCCTGCATGATACCACCTCCATTGACAGTCGCTCTTTTGCATGGTATCATGTACGCATAAAGCTTACTTGCCATCGGCGGCTTCTGCGAAAAGCTCCCGATGTGTCATGCAAAAAAGTTCTTCCAGCTTACACAGTACGGTATAGGAGGGCTTGCGCCGCCCGATCTCGAAATCATGAACAGTGGCCTTTGTACAGCCTATTTGCGCCCCCACAAAGTCCAATGTCCATCCGCGCCGCATTCGCTCCGTTCGCATCACAAGGTTCATCCGGGTTCTCCTTTCTACCTCGTGTATGCTTTGCGCGTATCGTGTATGCTCATTATAGTACGCTTATAGCATACTGTCAAGAGGTGTTTTTTTATGTTCTCAAAAGACGTCTTTGCCGAGCGCGTGCGCGAGTACAGGCTGATGCTGGGACTCACACAGCAGGCGCTGGGCGATTTGGCCGGCCTTTCCAAGCAGGCCATAAATGATATTGAAGCCGGTCGGCGGTTAACCACGCTGGATAAGGCTGTCGCTCTTGCGAACACTTTCAATGTGTCGCTGGATTGGTTAGTCGGACGCGAAAATTCCGATTCCAGCCCCAAGCCCGCTAAAGACCCACAGGCCGTGCTGCTGCTTGAGCAAACTTCCGAGCTGCTCGCCGCCGTCAGAGATTACTTATCGAAGCAGTAAGCAAACGCTCTCCGCTTTCCGGGGCCGGGGGCGGCGTCATCCAATGCGTAATGTACTTTGACGACTTGAGCATCGGGTTCTGCCAGCCCAGCAGTTGCGTTCCGTTGTGCACGTGCCACACCAGCACACAGCCCCACGGGTCCGCATCCTGCTGCGTGGGCAGGCGCTCCCGCTTGTCCGTCCATGCCATGCGCTCACGCTCCATACGTCACCGCCTTGCCCTCCGCGCCCGGCCCCATGCGCCGCGCGTACTCGTCCGCAATTACCTCCGCCGCCTCGTCGTATGCCCATAGCCCCAGCGTGTCGCACGCCTCGTATATGGCGTCCAGCTGCGCCGCTGACTGTACTACCTCGCTCCTGCACAGGATTTCATCTGCCTCGCTCACCGCCTCCTGCACGCCCAGCCGCGCTTCCTCAAATTCCCTTTTATACTTTACGCCCAGCTCCGTGAGCGCCGCCATAAGCTGCTTTGTGGTCATATGTGCCTCCTTATCTGCCGTGCCGCTTTTTCTGCTTGTCCCCGCCGTGCCTTATCGCGCGCTTTATCCGATATGCCCGCGCTCTGGCCTCCACTTCCTCGCGCAGATCAGCCTGCCGAGCCGCCGCGCGATTTGCTTCTGCCT
>USEE01000250.1 GCA_900553645.1 uncultured Eubacteriales bacterium | reverse complement strand
CGATAATGCTGGTCAATACCGGCAAGCGCGCCGAGAAGTGCGTGCTGGAGGGTCTGCCGGACGGCGATATGCAGCTAAAGCTGATCGACCATCGCCACGACCTGACCGACGCAGGCAACGTAAGCGTAAATGACGGCCATGCCGAAATAAACATGGGCGGCTACAACGTGGCTCTGCTTATGGCATAATAGAAAAAATCATTTCCGACGGCGGTGCATGAAGCGTTTCATGCGCCGCCGTTTGGTTATATATAATACAGAGAATATTGTGGCCGCAGAAAGTGCGGAGCATGGCACATAATTAAACGATATGGAGGCGGAGTTATGGAAAACCGACTGATATGCAAGTGCAAAAAGGTTACGCTGTTCGACGTGGAGGATGCGCTGCATCGCTGTAAGACATTCCCCGAGGTGGAAAAGACTTTCGTCGAGGTGCAGAAGATCACGCACTGCACCACGGGCTGCGGCGGCTGTCACGATAAGATACTCGACGCTATATCCGAACTGATGATGAATCGCTGAAAGGCAATCTGACTAAGCGGGCTTTAATCAGTCCGCTTTTTTGTATGCAAAAATGCAAAGCATACTTGACAAAAAATGCAAAGTCTACTATACTATATTTGCAAAGTAAACTTTGCAAATATATGGGAGGTGCGGCGCATGAACACGCGCATACGGGAACTCAGGCACGAAAGGCGCATATCGCAGGAGGAGCTGGCGCGCGCGGTGGGTACGACGCGGCAGACGATCACGTCCATCGAGGTGGGCAAGTACGTCGCGTCGCTGCCGCTGGCGTACAAGATTGCGCACTATTTCGGGCTGACGATCGAGGAAGTTTTCGACTTTTCGGAGGTGGAATGATGGTGGTCAGGGACTATGCAAAGTCGCTTAAACGGCAGAACGTAGTGCTTGGAATAGTGCTGGTGCTGTCAGTGGCGCTGATAATATTTTTAGGCGAAACGGGCTGGCTGGATTCGCGCGACTGGACGCGCGCGGCCGAGGGCACGCAGAAACTGCTTTTCGTATGGCAGGGCTGGATGATATGGCGCATTGTGCGCAACCGCCGCCTGCTGCGTGAGCCGGGCGAGATGAAGCAGTACATGGTGGAGAAAAACGACGAGCGCCGCGCGGCGATATGCGGTCAGGCGGGCCGCCGCTTCGCGACGATATTCATGGCGGCGATGAGTATTGCGTCGGCGATTGCGACGATGTACAACATGACCGTGTTTTACACGCTGTACTTTACCATGCTGGCGGCGCTGGCGCTGTGGGGTACATTGTATCTTTGGTACAGTAAGAAGATGTAATCGGAAGCGGGAAGTACGCATAAGGCGCGCTGATCTTATGTAAACAAAGCTGAGGAATTTTGCAAGCAGAAGCAATTCGGATATGAATGGATAGGCATGGCAAACGGTAAAGTCATGTACGTTTAGTCAACGGAAAACGTAAATAGTGAAAGAGAACGGACTGTCCCGCATGATGATTAGTCACATCGGAACAGTCCGTTTGTCTATCAGATGGTATCGTCAGTCGGGTCTTCGGGCACGTCGTGCGCCATAGGCACATCTACCGGCGCGGCGGGCTTAACTGCGTCCTTCTCCGGGCGCACGGGGCGCGGGGGACGCGGCTTGTCGGCACGCGGGGGTCTGGGTTGACGCTCGCCCGGCTTCTGATCGCGGCGCTCGGGACGCGGCGCGCGCTTTGCGGGGCGCGCGGCATCGCCATCGGGCTGCGGCGCGTCGGACTTTAGCGTGATCACAACGCGGCGGTTGGGCTCGTCGCCCTCGGAGTGCGTCTGCACATACGGATGATCCTGCAGCGTGGCGTGCAGCACGCGGCGCTCGTAGGGATTCATCGGTTCCAGCACGACCTTGCGGCCGGTCTTGACGGCGCGGTCGGCCATGCGCGCGGCAAGTCGGGTAAGCGACTCCTCGCGCTTGGCGCGGTAATGCTCGGTATCCAGCGATACGCGCACGTACTCGTCGCGGTCGCGGTTGACCTCCAGCGAGGTCAGGTACTGCAGCGCGTCCAGCGTGTCGCCGCGGCGGCCTATCAGTATGCCCAGCGTATCGCCCATCATGCTGATGGACATGCTGCCCTCGGCTTCCGCCACGTATATCTTTACCGGCACGCCCATGAGTTTTGTCAGCTTGTCCAGATACTCGTATGCGCGCCTACCCAGCTCGCTCAGCGTCGCGGGATCCTGATCGGGCAGCGGGCCGTCGGGGATAGCGGGACGCGCGATCTCCGGGCGCGGCTGTGCGGGACGCGGCGCGCGCGGGGGCTTGGGCGGCTGCGGCTTAGGCTGCGCGGGCTTTGCGGCCTGCGGCTTGTCGGCCTTGGGCTGTGCCTGCGGCTTGGGCTGCTGGGGCTTAGGCTGAACCGGTGCGGGCTTAGCCTGAGCCGGTGTCTGCGGCTTTGCCGGGGCGGGAGCGGGTTTTGCCGCCTGAACTGGCGCAGTCTGCGTCTGCGGCTTAACCGGCTGCGGCGCTGGCTTGGGCTGCTGGGGCTTGGGCTGCGCTGCGGGCTGAGGTTTAGCCTGCGGCTTGGGCTGGCGCGGCTTGTCCGCGATGGTGGAGACGCGAGTGGAAGCGCCCGGGCGCAAGATCTGCGACATGTCTATATCGGGCTCCTGATCGCGCTCGGTTATACGCACCTTGGCGGGCTTTGCGCCGAACAGACCGAAAAATCCCTTGCTGCCCTCTTCTATCACGGAAATCGTAACGTCGGACAGTTCAAGACCCAGCTTGCCCAGTCCCGCCTGTACGGCTTCTTCGACAGTCTTGCCGGTACTCTCTATCGATCTCATTGAATGTTCTCCTGAGCCTTGGCCTTAGCTTCTTTTTTTTCGAAGTATTTGTTGATGAACACGCTCTGAAGTATCGCAATCACGTTGGAGGTCAGCCAGTATACCGAGAAGCCGGCGCTCGACGTGCAGCAGATCCACAGCGACATCAGCGGGAAGAAGTACTTCATGAACATGCCCATGGTGTTGGGCTTGCCGGGGGTGGCGTTGGCCTGAGCGGTCTCGGCGGGGTTGAGCTTGGTCTGAAGGAACTGGGTCGCCGCGGCCAGCACGGGCAGAATGTAATAGCCGTTGGGGTTATTGAGCACCTGCAGTATCTCCCACTTGGGCAGCGTGCCGGCGCGCATGAGGTTGCCTATGCCATCGACCACGGTCGCGCCGTACTTTACCATTATGGGGTTATACAGCTCGGGGTTGTTTACGAACGCCTTTAGCGAATCGATAAGTTCCTGCGATACGTTGGCAGTTACCTGCAGCGAGTTCAGGTCGCGGCTTATCGGAATCACGGCCGCAAACAGCGTGTCGGAGCAGAATACGTTCTTTACCCACAGCCAGCTCTGCATGGTGGGCTCGCCGCCCTGCTGAAGCACCTGCAGCATGTTTACGATCTGCTCGGAAGCTATGGCCTGCATGACCC
>USEE01000249.1 GCA_900553645.1 uncultured Eubacteriales bacterium | reverse complement strand
CGGCTGACTTTCCATAAAAATTGATTTAAGGCATAAAAAGCGGCTTCCGATACACTTCAAGCGTATCGGAAGCCGCTTTTTATGCGCCTGAACAGCCGCGAACGCGAACATAAAGTAAAACATCCGTTCGTATAGCTCAAAAATCTGTTTTGCCGCTTGAAAAATGCCGATTTGAGTGCTATACTATCTTATACGAACACATGTTCGATAACGACAAAAAGCATGGTCAAAAGGCATTGGGGGCGGCAAATGTGGACATTCGCGAAAAACTAAGCATACTCGCCGACGCGGCAAAGTACGACGCGTCCTGCGCCAGCAGCGGCACGAACCGAAAATCCGCTGGCTCGATCGGCAGCGTGGCGCAGTGCGGCATATGCCACTCGTTCGCGGGCGATGGGCGCTGCATATCGCTGCTCAAGGTGCTCAAGACCAACGTGTGCCGGTACGACTGCGCGTACTGCCATAACCGCCGCTCCAATGATGTACCGCGCGCCACATTCACCGCGCGCGAATTGTGCGAGCTGACAATGGAGTTCTATCGCCGCAACTATATCGAGGGCCTGTTCCTGTCCAGCGCCGTGACGCGCGACCCGGATACCACCATGGAGGAGCTTATCCGCACGCTGGAGCTGGTGCGCGGCGCGGGCTTTGGCGGCTATATACACGCCAAGGCCATACCCGGTGCGGATAGGGCGCTTGTCGAACGGCTGGGTAGGCTGTGCGACAGGATGAGCGTGAATATCGAACTGCCCAGCGCCGCGTCGCTTTGCGAGCTGGCTCCCGACAAAACGCGCGAGGCCATACTTAACCCGATGGGCTATATCGGCAGCCGCGTAATTCAGCGCAACGAGGAGCGCCGCCTGTTCACCTCCGCGCCCGAGTTCGCGCCCGCCGGTCAGTCAACGCAGCTTATAGTCGGCGCAACGGCTGAAACCGATCGGCAGATACTTCGACTTAGCCAGGGCCTGTACCGATCATACGGCATGAGGCGCGTGTATTACAGTGCGTATACGCCCGTCAACCATGCCGCCAACTTACCCGACATACCGCGCGCGCCGCTTTTGCGCGAACACCGGTTGTATCAGAGCGACTGGCTGATGCGTTTTTATGGATTCACGGCGGAGGAACTGCTCACGCCGGACAGGCCAAATCTGGACGAGCGCGTCGACCCCAAGTGCGGCTGGGCGCTAAGGCATTTGGACGAGTTCCCGGTCGAAATACTCAGCGCCGACTATAACCAGCTGATGCGCGTGCCCGGCATAGGCATGATAAGCGCGCGCCGCATATGCGAAATGCGCCGTTCGACGATAATCACTGAATCGTCGCTGAAGCGACTGGGCGTGGTCATGAAGCGCGCGCGGCACTTTATCACATTGAACGGGCGATACTTGGGCTGGAAGGTGGACGAACGTCCGATACGTGCCGCGCTGACCGCAATGGACAACGCGCCCGCCGGGCTGTACGCGCAGCAGCTTTCGTTCTTCGACGAGCCGCAAAGCGACTGGCAGATGCTGGACGCGGCGCTCAAGCGCACTACTCAGCGCTTGAAGGCGGGGGAGGAGCAGAGCGCGCCTAAGCCGCCAATCGATGCACGGACTAAAATACAATCAATGCCTAAGGCAAATAAACAGACGGCGCTCGCGTTTTGATTACGGCGGCGATGGGAGGAAAAATATATGCGCATGATATGCGATGGAACATACGACGGACTGCTCACGGCGCTGTTTTACGCCTATAAGCTTAAACCCGACGAGATACTTCTGCGCCCGGCACAGCAGCTCGACATGCTGGACGCGCCCATGCAGATCGCGACCGACATAACCAAGTCGGCGCGCGTGCAAATCGCAATCGACGAAAAGCTGTCGGTCAACGCCGGGCTGAATGTGCGCATGGTGTACGCCAGCGGCCGCGACGACGCGGGCACGCTGATATACAGGTACGTAATGCGCGGCTGGCGGCTGGGACACCGGCTGGACGATCACATGACCGACCCGGCGGTCGAGCCGGTATTGCAATTAAGCCGCCGCGTGCAGCTGGAAAGGCATAAGATGCTGGGCTTCATGCGCTTCACGCCGCTGGAGAACGGCGTGCTTTACGCCGCGTGCGAGCCGGATTACGACATTGTGCCGCTGATGATAGAGCACTTTGCCGAGCGCCTGCCGGGCGAGCGCTTTATAATGCACGACCTGAGGCACGATACGCTGGCGTTCCATAAGCCGGGCGCGACGTTCATTACGCACGCGCACGCGCCGCGCATGGCCGCGCCGCACGACGAGTACGAGGACATGTGGCGCGCATTTTATGACGCGGTGACGATTGAATCGCGCCTGAACCCGCGGCTGCGCGACGGCTGGATGCCGCGCAGGTATCATAAGTACCTGCCCGAAATGCAGCCGCGCCAGGCAAAGCAAATGCCGCGCCTTGCTGAAAGCGCGCTGTGATAAGGCGCGCGTATGCGGGTCTCATACGGCCAAATGAACTTTTCAGACATAATATGTAGCCAATCAGAACTAAAGATGATATACTTATGCCATCAGGATGAATGGCGGTGATGCCGTTGAACGGTTTAAGACGAGCACATACCGACGCTGTGAAAGGATGGCATGAGTATGCTTAAAAAGCTGACTGCGCTTGCGATGGCGATTATGATGATATTGATGTGCGCGGCTGTTCAGGCAGATGCGGCAACAAACACGCCACTAGAAACCGCACTGAATACGTTTACCGAAAAGTATGCAGACAATGACTCAAACAAAATCGAAATCCAGAACGTATACATGCTGACCGCGCGGGATGGCGCCACCCTGAGCGACGACGCGCGCAGGCTGTTCACCAACAGCGACACGCAGGATGATTCATACGATGCGCTGATATACATAATCGCGCGGCAGTACTCGTATGACTTCCCGATACCGTACATAATGACGGCGGGTTATATAGCTAAGGCCGACGGCGCGTGCGCAAGGCAGGACGTGCAATATATCTTCCCGAGCGACGCGGATTGGCAAACCGGCAAATACGCGGGCGTGGACATCACCGACGTGACTGAGGAAGCGCTGGCATACTGCGCGGCACTTAATGAAGCAAAGTAAACGGACAATGAAACAGCTCCGCATCCAATCGAAGGTGCGGAGCTGTTTTATATTCAGGCGGCAGGCGAGGGCAGGCTATCAGCCCGCCTCGTTCTGATAGGCGACCAGCGTTGCGTCGTGCACGCCTTCCTGATCAAGCAGAGTGTTGATGAGCTTGGAGGTGTTGTTTGCGTCAACGCGCAGTTCCACGGTCATCTCAACGCCCATGCGGGTCACGGTCTTGCTCTTGAGGTGGCGGAAGCGCTGGGTGCGCAGTACGCGCTCGATTGCCTGCTCGGCATAATCGTCGTAGTGCATGACAAGGAGGTAGCTGTCCTCCTTCTTGATCTTGACCGAGTTAAGCACGAATA
>USEE01000248.1 GCA_900553645.1 uncultured Eubacteriales bacterium | reverse complement strand
GACGTGGAGTTGCATACGATATGCGTCGGCGCATCAGACAGCGCGGCACTTATCAATGCACGGTGCGCCTGCGACTTGGACGAAATCACGTCATTAATACAGCCGGAAAGCGCGTGCGGAGTTATCTTAACGTTCATACGCCTGTCACCACGCCTTCGCACGGTGCTATAAATTCAGCAAGATCGGCGGCGGGCATCGGATGCAGGCCGCACTTGCCGCGTTCGGTCGGCAGAACCAGCGTTATCGTCGAGCCTTGCTTTTTTTTATCGCCCATCGCGGCGGCGGCTATCTCGCGCACGCCAAAGCGCGTCGTGAGCGGAAGATTCTGTGCCGCGAGCAGCGACTTTAGCTCGGAATACACGCCCGCCGCGCACAGGCCGCGCTTTTCGGCTGTATAGGCGGCAATTAACATGCCCGTGGCTACACCTTCGCCGTGATATATCGAAAAGTCGTTCAGCTTTTCGATGGCATGGCCGAACGTGTGGCCGAAGTTCAAAAGCTGCCTCAGACCTGTGTCGCGCTCGTCCTGCTCCACTATTTCACCCTTTATCCGCACGCATTCGCGGATTACAGCGTCCATGTCGCCGCCCGAGCTTAGTTCGTTCAGGATTTCAGGCGAACATATCGCGCCGTATTTTATGACTTCCGCCATGCCCTCAGCATAAATCTCTTTGGGCAGTGTGGACAGCGTGTTCATGTCGCATATGACCAGCTTCGGCTGATAGAACGCTCCGCACAGGTTCTTGCCCGACGGCAGGTTTACGGCGGTTTTGCCGCCCACGGACGAATCAACCATTGCAAGCAGCGTCGTAGGAATCTGAACAAAGTCGATTCCGCGCATATACAGCGCCGCCGCAAGCCCGGTCAGATCGCCTACCACGCCGCCGCCCAGCGCAACCATGAAGTCGGCGCGGGTCAGGCCGCTTTCGACGCAGAAATTGAGCAGCGCGCCCAGCACGTCCAGCGATTTGGAATGCTCGCCGTGCGGGAAAACATACGAAACCACCTGAAACCCGGCGGATTCATATGCGGCGCGCGCCGCGTCCATATACAAGTCAGCTACAATGTCGTCCGACACGATCATAGCGCGCCTGCCGCACACAACCTTGCTCGTCAGTGCGCCCGCCTGAGCCAACAGGCCGCGCCCGAAAAGCACCTCATACGGCGCAGCGGTAGCTATCGTCAGCGCTTCCATTCGGTATCGATTTCCTCCTTGCGTTCGCGGCCTTCGCGCAGCAGTTTCTTGAGCGTATCAGCGTCGCCCGCCTTGAGCGCGTCGCGGTACTTGCCCAGTTCCTCGATTATCCAGTCAAGCTCGTTGCCCAGATAGTCGGCGTTATCCATGAACAGCTCAGTCCACATGGTTTCGTTCAGCTTAGCCACACGGGTAAGGTCGCGATAGCTGCCCGCCGAGAAGCTGTGATGTGCGCGCGCGGTCGGCGACTTAACGTATGCGTTGGATACGACGTGCGCCAGCTGCGATGTAAACGCGATCATCTCGTCGTGCTTTTCGGCAGTGGTAAGCGTAACCGCCTTGAAGCCCGCGTCGCGCAACAGTTCACGCGTGCGGCCCAGCACATAGAGGTCTTCATCCTCCTTAGTAACCATAACCATGGTTGCGTTCACAAACATGTCGTCCGTGGAGTACTTCAGACCCGAGAACTGTCTGCCCGCCATCGGATGGCCGCCGATATAGTTGAAACCGTACTGCTTGGCCAGTTCAAAGCAGGGCGCGCACACCGCGCGTTTTACGCCGCACAAGTCCATCACAACCGCGCCGGGCTTTATCTGGGACGCGTGGGCGCGCAGGTAATCGACCGTCGCCTGCGGGTAAAGTGCGATGAATATGTAATCGCACTTACCCACGCGCTCGTCGGTCAGCTTGTCGTCGATTATGCCGGCGAGCTTTGCATAGTCCTCGGTAGTCTTGTCCGCGTCCATGCCCACGACTATGTGGCCGGACTTAATCAGCGCCTTGCACATGGAGCCGCCGATCAGTCCCAGACCCACAACGCCGATGATCTGCTTATCCATCGATGCTGCCCCCTATCGCTGCGCGCACGGCCTTTACGCCCTTGGCAACGTCGTCGAACTGAGCGGGAGTGAGCGACTGAGCACCGTCGCACTTGGCGTGCTTGGGATCGTTATGTACCTCAATCATGAGGCCGTCCGCACCGCAGGCCGCCGCGGCCAGCGCCATCGACTTTACATAGCGCGCAACGCCGGTTGCGTGGCTGGGATCGACAACCACGGGCAGGTGGGACAGCTCATGCAGCACGGTAACGGCCGACAGGTCGAGCGTGTTGCGGGTGTAGGTTTCAAACGTCCTTATGCCGCGTTCGCACAGTATGATGTTTTCGTTGCCGCCCGCCATGATGTATTCGGCGCTCATCAGCAGCTCCTTAATGGTGTTGGCAAGGCCGCGTTTGAGCAGGATAACCTTGTTGGTATGACCCAGCTCCTTGAGCAGCTCGAAGTTCTGCATGTTGCGCGCGCCTACCTGAATGACGTCGACGTCCTCGAACAGCGGCAGGTGGTTGGCATTCATTATCTCGGTAACGATAGGCATACCGGTGCGGCGCTTGGCCTCGAGCAGTATTTTTATACCCTCGTCATGCAATCCCTGGAAATCGTAGGGAGAAGTGCGGGGCTTGAACGCGCCGCCGCGCAGCAGGTGTGCGCCGCTCTTTTTAACTGCATCGGCAATGCACATTACCTGTTCGGGGGATTCGACAGAGCAGGGACCGGCGATGAACTGGAAGTGGCCGCCGCCCATTGCAACACCGTCCGCTATCTGAATAATGCTGTCGTCCGGATGGAATTTACGATTGGCCTTTTTAAAAGGCTCGGTTATGCGCGTAACGCTTTCAACAATGTCCAACCCGCTTATAAGGTCGATATCCAGCGCCGAAGTATCGCCCACGAGGCCAACAACAGTCTTATACTCGCCGTTGGATATGTGGGTGCGCACGTTTTGGCTTTCGAGCCAGGTAATGAGGTTGTCCATTTCTTCCTGTCGGGTATCCTTTTTAAGTACAAGAATCATTGTCGGCATCTCCTTAATTTATTCTGAGGTATGAAAAAAGAGGATTCGCAGTAATTCAACTGCGAACCCTCTCATCTTATCCCGCCGTAATCAGCATTGGGAAAAACGAATGCAGCACGAATTACTCTTACTTTGAACCAAAGCTGGTAAAGTAAAAGTAATAAAAGTACTCAGCCGCAAACGTATTACGCATCGTAATTTCCTTCCTACACGACATGACCTCATGCCTTTATCGCAACCCGGCCGCATCGCATTTGCTTACTTACGTGGATAATTATAGCACAAACCCGCCGATCATTCAATACCCCGGCGCATAAAGAATTTGTAAATATGCACCCGTCACACTTCAATGCGGAAGGTGGGCGCTATCGGGCAGGTGCCGTTTAGCTGGTACGGCAAAGTGACCTCTATGC
>USEE01000247.1 GCA_900553645.1 uncultured Eubacteriales bacterium | reverse complement strand
GCGTCCCCCTTACATAACCTTCCCAAACGCCTCTGCCAGTAGCTCCATGCCGCGTTGTATCTTGTCGAGCGGGGCGTTGGAGAAGTTTAGACGGAGGGTGTTCAGGTGGCCGCCGTTTATGTAGAAGTGCGTGCCCGGGACGTAGGCCACGCCGGTTTGGGTTATTTCCGGGAGGAGTTTTAGGGCGTCGGAGGATTCGGGGAGCTCGGCCCAGACGAAGAGACCGCCTTCCGGGGTGGTGTGCTTTACGCCTGATGGGAAGAGCTTGAATAGGTCTAGCATTAGGTCTAGCTGCTGCTTGTAGTCCGCGCAGATGCGCGCTATGTGCGGCTGCATTAGACCTTTGCGTAGGTAGCCGTCTACTACTGCCTGTGCCAGCGAGCAGGTGTGTACGTCTGTCGATTGCTTCGCTATTACCATCTTGCGTAGGAGCAGCGGGTTCGCTATCGCATAGCCTACACGTAGACCCGGCGAAATCAGCTTGGAAAAACTGCCCAAATATACTACCCAGCCGTCCTCGTCAAACGACTTGATCGCGGGCAGCGGCTCGCCCGCATACCTTAGATCGCGGTACGGGTCGTCCTCGGCCAGTACCACGCCGTACTTGCTCGCCAGCGCGGCCAGCTGCTTGCGGCGCTCCAGTATCAGCGTCTTGCCCGTCGGGTTCTGGAACGTCGGGATGATGTAGATCAGCTTGGGCTTGAACTTCCTTATCTGCGCCTCGACCGACTCGGGTATCGCGCCGAACTCGTCCGTCGCGATCGGCTGAATGTTGGCGCGATACATGCGCATAGTCTGAAGCACGCCTAAGAATGTGGGGTCTTCAGCCAGTATCGCATCGCCCGGATTGATGAGTACCTTGCATAACAGATCCATCGCCTGCATGGAGCCGGTCACGGGCAGAACCGCGTCGGCGCTGGTGTTAAGCCCGCAGCCCTTGACGAACTCGGCTATCGATTCCCTCAGCGGCGCATAGCCCTCGGTCGCGCCGTACTGGAGTATCGCGGTGCCGTCGCGCTTGAGCACCTCGCTTACGATTTCGCTCACCACGCCCGGCTCCAGCGCGGACGACGCAGGGTTGCCGCCCGCGAACGAGATCATGCCGGGCACCTTCAGCAGGTGAAATATCTCGCGGATGGCTGAACCGTTCATGTCCTTTACCTGATCGGCAAATACCATATCGCTAAACTGCATACCCAAATCCACTCCTTTCTAAAACTCAGCGGTACAAAAAAAAACCGCCTCCCATAAGGAAGGCGACTTGAATAAATCGCGGTACCACTTCCGATTCGCCGACTTACAAAAATGTGCATCAGCCTTATCAGACGCTGTAACGGGCGCACCCGCGCGGCCTACTCAGTAATCCCCCTTCAGCCCGCGCGCTCAGGAATGTATTCGTCCCCGGCCGTCCCATCGTCTTGCACCGCCCGACGACTCTCTGCCCTCGACCTCTGCCGACAACTACTTCTTTCCCTCATCGCGATATTACGGCCATTATAGCCCCTTGACCCGCAATTGTCAACCGAGTTTTCGTGGTTTTAACGAGGGGGACGGGGGAAAACACGTCCCTCAAAAATCAAAGATTGTCAATGATATATTTCAGCATAAACGCCGGCACATCGCGATTAGCCGACCAAATAGCCGGGAAGTATTTGATGTCCTGCGGGGCGCTTATGGAGCCGTTGCCTAACTCGAGGGTAAATGAAGGCAGCTTTTCGGAGGCTATCATCCAGTCCATGAAGCCGCCGCCCTTGCCGGAGTAGTTTTCGTCGCGCAGGAAGTAGCCGGTTATGCTGCTTAGCTTGTTGGCTATCGCCTTGTCGCGCGTTTTGGCTGAACCGTTCTGGCCGTAGTGCCAGTAGATGCAGTTACCTGTCGTGTGGTAGTTGATGCTGGCCTTTATGTTGGGGTGGCTGCGCACGAAGTTCACCATCGCCTGCGTCTCGGATTCGGAATTGGCGTAGGAGCCGGAATAGTCCTGACCCGAGGGCTGGCCGTTCTTATGCCAGCCGCTGGCGAAATTGCGGTTAAGATCCACGCCGTAGCCGTTGGCTTTCCAGCGCGTGAAGTAGGTGCTGCCGCTGTTCATCGCGATTAAGTTGTTCTTCTGCGTCTCGTTAAGCCCGTTCAGGCCGGTCTGCGATATGCGCACGCCGTCCGGGTTTATCATCGGCACAAACCATATGCAGCACTCGTTTAGCATAGAGCCGATCGTGCGGCCGTCGTACATGGCATTCTGGTTATCGAGCAGATACTCTATCTGCCTCATTATAAGTAAGGTAGACATGTACTCGCGCCCGTGTATGCCGCCGTCGATCAGCAGCGCCTTGCTCGCATTCTGGTTGCCGATGCAGATGGCGGGAATCTGCTCGTTCCACATTGTGTTGCCGATGGCCACGCGGCTGGCCACCATGCCGGGATAGCGCTCGTAGAGCTTGGCTATATCGCTTTTCATCTGGTCAAAGGAGTACAGCTGCTCGGTGGTATTCACGATCGGCTGAGTGGGCGTTGGGGTAGGCTGGGCGGCGATGGTGCGCACATAGCGCATGTAGCTGGAACGCACATAGCCATACACGCCCTCGCGCGTGCGCACGAAGTACCAGTCAGTTGAGACTTTGTTTTTAAGCGTGACATAGGTGCCGGTCGTAAGTACGCGCTTGGAGCCATAGCCCACGCCGGGGCCGGAACGCAGGTTTACGTTGGCTGTGGCCTGATATATATCGCCGGCCTCCAGACCGTCGAACGCACCGGCGGTCGCGGTGGGCGCGGGCGCGGCGGTTACGCGCGGGGTAGCGGTGGGCGCGGGGGTGCTGCTGCCGGTCGATACGAAGGTCATATACCTCGACATGACGTAGCCATAGCGGCCGTCGGTGAGCTGCACCTGCATCCATGTGGCGTTAACGTCGCTTATCTTATACACGCGCGCGCCGTTTTTCAGTTTGCATAGGGCGGAATAGTTAGACCCGGGGCCGGTGCGCACGTTAAGCAGCGACGCGGTAACGGCGTACACCCGCCGCGCGGCGGAGGTGGGCGCTGTGGTAGGCCGGGGAGTGGCCGCTTCAGTCACGGGGTCGAGATACTGTCTGGCGACATAGCCCGTCACGCCGCTGCCGGACGCGATGCGGCAGAAGTCGCCCTGAATAGCGTCCACATGCACATACTCGCCGCGGCGCAGTTTCCCGACGACGGAATACGACGTCCCGGGGCCGGAACGCACGTTCAGCAGCGAAGCCGTAACGACATGCGTCCCGGTATAATTAACGGCGAACTGGTCATAGCTCTCTCCATAAGCGAACTCGCCCACAATCCCGGCATTCGCTTTAGCCTCATCAGCCAGCGCCAGCGGCGCGCCCGCCACGCAAAGCGCACCGGCCAGCAAAACCGCCAGCGCGCGATTACAGATTTGTTTCATGCAAAGCCCTCCATTCTGGGTTACTGTCTATTGGACGAAAATTTCCGCTATTTGGATG
>USEE01000246.1 GCA_900553645.1 uncultured Eubacteriales bacterium | reverse complement strand
GAAGTAATGCTCGTTGTCCGTACGCGCTTCAACGCCCAGCGGCACAAGACTTATGCCGAGCTTTAGAAACTTTTCATATGTAATCATAGCAAATATACCTCACGGGCATAAAATCTATAACAAAGTATATGACGGCGTAGATATGCTGTCAAGTTCGCCAGTCGGGTGCATGTGTGACGTTTTAATGACGTTTAGCCAGAAGACACAATTCGGCAGAATTTGTAAGTCTCGGCCATAAGGATTCACCGCATACGCGCCCTGATGTCGAATGCCATGGCATAAATTCAGATGTACAAATCGGCAAAAGTGTGATATGATGGATGCAGGGGATGGTGACTGCCATGCGCAACTTACTCGCCAGAAGGGAAAGTCCCCGCGCAATCCTGCACGCAAGGCTGGAAAACGCGTGGTACGTCGAGGCCGACTGGTCCTACAGCGTGGTTCGCAGGCGCGAACAGCCCGAAAACGCATTTGTGGTGCTGCGCACGCTGACCGGCGCGGGTCAGGTGGTTACATGCGGCGGCAAAACGTATGAGCTGAAGGCAAACAGTTTGCTCATCATGCGTAATGAGGACATATTAAGCCACGCCGCGTCGCACGACGGCTGGCGGTTCTACCGGTTCGATTTCCTGATGGACGGCGAACCGGCGCGGCTGGGCGAGCTGATTTCGCTGCATGTGAGCGAGCGCGAACGCACTGAGCTGGAGCGCTGCTTTATAAGCTTAGGCAGTTCGGGCATGTGTGAGCTGGCTCTGGCCGAGACGCTGTTCAATTACATGCTGGCAGACTGGATGCTGCGTGCCGAAAGCGCGGACGCGGGCGGCCTGCTTCAGCAGCAGATAATCTCATTGCTGGAACGCGGCCGCCGAGAGAAGCTGAGCGTGGCCGAAATGGCGCGCGAGGCGGGTATGTGCGAACGCAGCTTCCGCGACGCGGCACATGCGGCAACCGGACTTGCGCCCAAGGCATTTATGCTTAAGGGCGAGATGAACGCGGCGATGGAGCTGCTGCTCACCAGTTCCATGTCCATATCGGAAATATCGGCGTGCTTCAACTACTCCAGCCAATTCTATTTCAGCCGCGTATTCAAGAAGTACTACGGCGTTTCGCCGCAGCAGGCGCGCAGCGGCAATGCGCCTTAAACCGAGAAACGCCCAAGTCAAATCCGATGCTCGGATTAGAATCGGCAAACAGCCCGTCTGTAATGCGCTCCGGAAATTAAAAGATGCTGGAAATGCCCATAACACAGCACCGGCACTGCAAATCGGCTTTATATTTTAACCCGCATGGTATATAATGGTAATGCAACGAAGTTTCATCTGCTTTAGGAGAGTCAAATGGAGGATCTGTTTTCAATGGCCGCGCAGAGCGGTTCGGTTGAGCCAGAACCCGTGCGCCGCAACGCGCCGCTGGCCGACCGTATGCGCCCGCGCACGCTGGACGAGTTCCTGGGTCAGCGCCAGATTGTGGGGCCGGGGCGGCTGCTCAGGCGCGCAATCGAGGCCGACCGGCTGACCAGCTGTATATTCTACGGCCCGCCCGGAACCGGCAAGACCACGCTCGCGTCGATAATCGCGCGTACCACCAATGCCGCGTTCGAAAAGATGAACGCCGTGACCAGCGGCGTGGCCGATGTGCGCGAAGTGCTCAAGCGCGCGCAGGAGAGGCTGACGCTGTATGGCCGCGCGACGTATTTGTTGCTGGACGAATGCCATCGCTGGAGCAAGGCGCAGTCGGACTCGATACTGCCCGCGATGGAAAAGGGCACGATACGCTTCATAGGCTCGACCACCGAGAACCCGATGATAGCCATGACGCCCGCAATAGTCAGCCGGTGCCGCGTGTTCGCGTTCGAGCCGCTGGGCGAAAACGACCTGATCGAGGCCATGCACCGCGCGCTTACCGATAAGGAGCGCGGCTTTGGCGATCTGGACATAGAGCTTAAACCCGAAGCGGCGCGCCATATCGCGTTTGTGGCGGGCGGCGACGTGCGTTCGGCGCTGGGCGCACTGGAACTGGCGGTGCTTACGACCGCGCCCAACCGTGACGGCCGCATAGTAATCGACGAGGCCGTGGCGCAGGAGTCCATACAGCGCCCCATGATACGCATGGATGAAAGCTACTATTACGATATGCTCAGCGCGTTTTGCAAATCGCTGCGCGGCAGTGATTCCGATGCGGCATTGGCGTGGTTTGCGCGCATGACTTACGCGGGCGTTGACCCGCGCATAATCGTGCGCCGCCTGATCGCTCATGCCAGCGAGGACGTGGGTCTGGCTAACGGCCAGGCGATGCTAACCTGCGCGGCGGCGGCCACTGCGCTGGAGTTCGTGGGAATGCCCGAGGCGCGCCTGCCTATTGCACAGGCGATAATAACCGTCTGTGAAAGTCCCAAGTCCAACTCGGTGGTAATGGCGATTGACCGCGCGATGAAGGATGCGGAGAAGGGCAACTATGCCGCCGTGCCAACGCACCTGCGCGACACGCATTACGCGGGCGCAGACAGGCTGGGCAGCGGTGCGGGCTATGTGTATCCGCACGAGTATCCGGGCCACTGGTATCCGCAGAAATACATGCCCGACGACGCGCGCGGCACGCCGTATTACGAGCCGGGTGAGCTGGGCGGCGAGGAACGCATACGCGCAATGCGCAAGTACCGCGACCAGCTGGCGGATATGTATAAAAATAGCAAATCGCGTAAAGGCTAATATGCGACTATACAGTGTTAAGTAGGGGAGGAAAAGTCATGAAGGCATTGCTGATTAACGGGAGCCCGCACGCAAAGGGCTGCACATATACCGCGCTTAGTGAACTGAAGCACACGCTGGAGGCCGAGGGCATTGAAACCGAACTGATTCACGTCGGCAATCAGGACGTGCGCGGCTGCATCGCCTGCGGCCAATGCCGCAAGTTGGGCAAATGCGTATTCGACGATGTGGTTAATGAAGTCGCGTCCAAGCTGGCCGAAGCGGACGCATTCGTGATAGGCGCGCCGGTATACTATTCGTCCCCGGCGGGCGGCGCGATCTCGTTCATGGACAGGCTGTTTTTCAGCACATTCAACGTCGATAAGACCATGAAGGTGGGCGCGGCGGTCGTTACCTGTCGCAGGGGCGGCAATACCGCGTCGTTCGACGTGCTGAACAAGTACTTCTCGATAAGCGGTATGCCCATCGCCAGCAGCCAGTACTGGAATATGGTATACGGCGGCTCGGCAGAGGAAGTCCTGAAGGACGCGGAGGGCCTGCAGACCATGCGCACCCTCGGCCGCAATATGGCGTTTATGATAAAGAGCATCCAATTGGGCAAGCAGCAGTTCGGCCTGCCTGAAAAGGAGCCCACTACTTTCACTAACTTTCATCATTGATTTTGATGGTCAGGATAAGGAGGAATAACATGCTGACGAAATCCACGGCGGAAGCCGTACTGGCGGAGGCGCTGACCACGGGCGGCGACTTTGCGGAAATATTCATGGAGGA
>USEE01000245.1 GCA_900553645.1 uncultured Eubacteriales bacterium | reverse complement strand
GTGTAAAATGTTGCGCATCTCGCGAATATCCGCGCGCCGTGCCTTGTTATTTAACCGCGACATGCGTATAATTAGCTCAGGCCATCCTTTGATTTACCACGCATGAAAGAAGGTCATTACAATGTACGATATAAAGTTTATCCCCGCCAAGACTCTGAAGGCCAAGCCTGCTGATGAGAGCAAGCTGGGGTTTGGCCGTCTGTTCACCGATTACATGTTCATAATGGACTACAATCCCGAAAACGGCTGGCACAACGCCCGCGTTCAGCCCTATCAGAATTTCAGCATGGATCCCGCGTGCGTCGTTCTGCACTATGGCCAGACGATATTCGAGGGCCTGAAGGCATACCGCCGCGCCGACGGCGGCATCCAGACTTTCCGTCCGCGCGACAACTTCCGCCGCATGAACAAGTCTGCTGACCGTCTGTGCATACCTCAGTTCGATGTCGAGCTGGCTATGGCGGGTCTGACTAAGCTCCTGCAGGTTGAAAAGGACTGGGTACCGCACTCCGAGGGCGCGTCGCTGTACATCCGTCCCACGATCATCGCTACCGATGTGCGTCTGGGCGTACATGCGTCCCACACCTATTCCTTCTACATCATACTGTCCCCGTCGGGCGCTTACTATGCCAGCGGTCTGGCTCCCGTGGGCATATATGTCGAGGACAAGTACGTGCGTGCGGTACGCGGCGGCATGGGCTTTGCCAAGACCGCGGGCAACTACGCCGCGTCGATCAAGGCGGGCGAGGTTGCCAACGAGCGCGGCTATGCGCAGGTGCTGTGGCTGGACGGCGTTGAGCAGAAGTACGTCGAGGAAGTCGGCGCGATGAACATGATGTTCAAGGTGGACGGCAAGATCGTCACCCCCATGCTGAACGGCTCGATACTGGCCGGCATCACCCGTGATTCGATCATCACGCTGGCGCGCGACATGGGGTACGAGGTTGAGGAGCGCAAGGTCGCCATACAGGAGATCTTCGACGCGGCCGAGAACGGCCATCTGGAGGAGGCCTTCGGCACCGGCACCGCGGCTGTCGTAAGCCCGGTCAAGGAGCTGTGCATGGAGGACAAGGTCGTCACTATCGGCGACGGCAGCATCGGCCCGCTGACCCAGAAGCTGTACGACACGCTGACCGGCATACAGTACGGTCGTCTGGCCGATCCGCACGACTGGATCGTGAAGATCGACGGCTAATAAACGTTAAAGCTATTGCGCCGCCGCGCAACCCGCAATACCGGGCGCGCGGCGGCGTTTTGGTGTGTTTTGGCATTTTAAGGAGGAACTTTATGCGCGCGCACATAATTCCACCTGCGGCGGAGGGTATGCCGCTTGACAAGTACATACGCCGGGCGTATCCCATGTGCGACGCGGCGATGCTGCGCAAGGCGCTCAGGCAGCGCGATTTTAAGCAGGACGGCGTGCGCATGAGCGCGTCCGACCCGGTGCACGCCGGCGCGGAACTGAAGTGCTTTTTGGCCGACGGCTATCTTTTAGGCGGTGAACTGACGGTTTTGTTTAAGGACGACCGGCTTGCGATAGTTGTCAAACCCGCGGGGCTTACCTGTCAGCGGGATGGTCTGGGTCTGGGCGAGGACACTGTGGAAAGCCGCGTGCATGAGATGTTCGGTTCGGCATACCTTGTCAACCGGCTGGATCACTTCACGGGCGGCGTTATGCCTATTGCCTTAACCGAGTCAATGCGTGACGAATTGATCAGTGCCTTTGCGGAGCACAAGGTGGAAAAGACCTATATATGTCAGGTCAAGGGCGTACCCGAAAAGCCGCGCGCGCGGCTGATCAACTATGCGATCAAGTCGCCCGGCGAGAGTCTTGTGCGGGTATACGACAGTCCCCGGCCGGGCGCGCTGACGATGATACTGACCTATGACGTGATCGAGCCGGGCGACGTATCCCGCCTGAGCATAGGTCTAGAAACCGGCCGCACGCATCAGATACGCGCGCAGTTAAGTCACATCGGCCACCCGGTACTGGGCGACGACAAGTACGGCGACCGCGCGTTCAACAAGCGTCACGGCGCGGCATATCAGCGGCTCTGGTGCGAAAATCTAAGGTTTACGACCGGCGATTACGCAAACCAGTCCTTTTCCTCTCCCGCTCCTTTCTAAGGGGAACGGTTCTTTCTTTTCAGAAGAAAAGAAAGAACCAAAGAAAAGTCGCTTATTATGCGGCGCTGCTGGTTCACGCCCGCCAAAAGTAGGGCGGGCGCGAAACGCAGCGTTTACCTACGTGCTACAAGTTTGGGAAGGTTTCCCGCCTTACATAGATATATCTCAGGCTAAATTCCGCAAGTCTGATTATTTTTAGTGACAGGCTGAAATCCTAAGATTTGGCTGAATTGCGGATTAAAGACGCTTGAAACCCACTCTCATCTGGAGGAAAAACAATGAACGATCTTAGTTACGAAGCGCGCGCACGCGGTGCGCTGGGCCGGGAGGATTTTCGGTTCTCGCATCGCCTGGGGCAGAACTTCATACTGGACGACGCGGTCGTAGACGAAATCGCGGCGCGCTCAGGCGCTGATGCGGGCGATGCGGTGCTGGAAATCGGCCCGGGCGCGGGCACGCTGACGGCGGCGCTTCTGCGACGCGGCGCGCGCGTGATGGCCGTCGAGGTGGACAAGAATCTCCAGCCGGTACTGGAATCGCTGCTGGGCGACAATCCCGACGTGAAGCTGAAGTTCGCCGACATACTCAAGTGTGACCTGAACGAGCTGCACGCCGAGCTGGGCTCCATGCGCGCGCCCGATGGTGCACTGCGCGTGGCGGCTAACCTGCCTTACTATATAACCAGCGACGTATTGACGCGCTTTGCCAAGAGCGACGCGCATTTCGATTCGCTGACGATAATGGTTCAGCGCGAGGCCGCCGAGCGCATAATGGCGCAGGTCGGCCAGAAGCAGTATTGCCTGCTGAGCGCGCTGCTAAGCTGGCATTACGATATTGAGGCGGCAATGGAGCTGCCGCGCGGCCTGTTCACGCCGCCGCCGCATGTGGATTCGACCTTGCTAAGGCTTACCCCGCGTGAGACAGCGCCTGCGGAGACGCTCGACCATGATACGCTGATAAAAACGATGTCGGCGGCGTTCCTGATGCGGCGTAAGACGATGCTGAATAACCTGTGCGCGGCGTTTTCGATGACGCGCGAGCAAGCGGGTGCGGCATTGGAGGCGGCAGGTCTGCCCGCAAGCGTGCGCGGCGAGGCGCTGACGCAGGAGCAGATGGCGGCGCTGGCGAATGCTATTTATCGGATGAAGTGATTTGTTGGGCTTTGAGAAGGTCGCGTCCTTGCTGGCGCGGCTTTCTTTTTTATTGATGAGATGTGAAAAATTTTCTTCTTTTTGCTTGGCTTTACTTTCAAGAGCAATTTGGGGGGAGGGCTATGGCGTGGTGTTGACGTACAATAGCAAGGTAGCCCAGCCAGCGCACCGAGTCAAGGACAAGCGGCTGCGCCGTGCCTTCG
>USEE01000244.1 GCA_900553645.1 uncultured Eubacteriales bacterium | reverse complement strand
TATGTCGCATGTCAGTATAATGCCTATACCGCCGCCTCCATATCGCCTTTTTTGCAAGGCAAAAGCACGCCGCTTTATCTGCCTGAACGCCGTTTAAGCTCGCCGCCCGCCGCCGCGCAGATAAGCCCTATCAATGCGTATGTTACGATCGCGCTCATGTCCAGCGCCGTGCCGGTAAGCATTAGCTGCATCACCGCGGGCCATACCGGCAGCGCCCACATTGCGAGGTAGGGCTGCATACCTTTCTTAGCCGCCAGCACGGTAATCGCGCCGCCGACCAGCGGGCACAGCACCCACATATAAGCCATGTACAGCGCGTAAAGCGCATCGCCCGCCATTGGACTAAGCAGCAGATACGCCGCGCAGAACGCGCACAGCACAACCGTCTCAGCAGCAAACAGCTTCAGGTTGCGAAGTAGGAAATCCTTCATAATATGCTCTCCTGCCTGAGAGTAGAATATTGTTTCGGTGGAAGCCCACCCCGCGCGGTGGCAATCGGCGCGGGCATGTGGTATAATGGCCGCAATAAACTTTTCGGATGGTGATACGTATGAAACCCGAAATTCAGGCTGCGCGCGAGCTGCTAAAAGATCTCACGCCGCTAAAGACCGACTGCGGCGCATACTGCGGCGGCGCGTGCTGTAAGAGCGATAGCGCCGACGAAGAAGGCATGCTGCTGTTCCCGGGCGAGAAGGCGGCCTACTGTGACTGCGCATGGGCGCGCGTAAAGCCCGCTCAGTTCGAGGGACTGCCTCAGGTGCACATACTGGTATGCGACGGGCGCTGTCCGCGCGACGAAAGGCCGCTGGCGTGCCGGCTGTTCCCGGTCGCGCCGCATAAAACTGCGGGCGGGTTCAGAGCCGCGCTCGACCGGCGCGCATTCGCGGTGTGTCCGCTGGCCGGGTACGGCATGAGCGCATTCGACCGCGCGTTTGTGAATGCATGCACTCAGGCGTTTGATGCGCTCAGTCAGGATGACGAGTGCCGTGAATACCTCGCCGCGTGGTCGGCGCTTATGGACGAATACGCGCGCGGGCTGTAAGCGCGGGATACTTAGCGGAGATCGGGCTTATGCCTGACCCCGCATTTTATTTTAGAGTGTGTCTCAAGCGGGACAATCCGCAAGTTCGAGTGGATTTTTCGTCAGTTCAAGGAATAAATCCGAAGGCTTAGCAGCGCTAAGTCGAGCCTTGTGACGCAGAAATGGCGGAGCGACGCCCGAAATTGCGGATTAAGGAATTTTTGAGACACACTCTAGCATGAAAAAAGCGCTTCAGATATTTTCCAAAGCGCTGCGCAGTCACTTATGCGCCTGCCGAATCCACGACAGTTATGCTTCCGCGAATCATGCCCATCCAGCAGGAGTAGGCGATAACGCCGCTTGTGTCGGGCGTGAAGCTTATCACGTTGTCGCCCGGTTCCAATGGTATTGTCATGTCGTAGGCGGGTATGATGATTTCATTATTGCATCCGTTTATCTTGCGCGCGTCGGCGTGTATAGTCCACTCGACCGGCACGCCCGCCTGAACGGTTATCGACGGGTATGAGCCGTAATCCAGCTCGGTATAGATTTTTTGCACATTGCCGTTTACCTGCGCCGCAGTGCCGGGCACGCCGGCCATCAGATTCACCCCGGCCAGCGACAGCCCGTTCGTTAACATGTTAAGCCCCATCAGCGCAACCAGCCCGGCCGACGCGATGTTGACCGGCCGCGCAAAGCGCCGGTTCAGCCGTCCGCCCAGTATGCCCGCGCCCAGCATCAGCGGCACAGTGCCCAGACTGAACGCCAGCATGGACAGCGCGCCCATGAGCCAGCCGCCCGCCGACAGCGCGAAAAGCTGCATCGATTGCAGCGGCCCGCACGGCATAAGCCCGTTAAGCAGTCCGACGACCAGCGCCGAATGCTGGCCGCGCGGCAGGCTTATATGCAGCCGGGGCAGGTTTATGCGCCTGAGCCAGCCAAAGCCGTCGATTAGCCTGAGCGCCATTATCAGCATAAACGCCGCCGCGACGATCTGAATTGCGGCCTTGACTGGGGTGCTTATGGTAAGCACTGTGCCCAGCGCGCCCACAATCGCGCCGGTTGCGGTGTACGATATAACGCGCCCCAGGTTGTAGAGCAGGGCGCTGCGGCTGACCCTGTGCCCGCGGCGCGCGGCCTGCGCGGTCTGTGATATGCCTATGCCGCCGCACATCGCCACGCAATGCAGCGATGTGAACAGCCCCACGATAAACAGTGCGCCCAGGCTCATGCCCGCCTTTGCGGTAGGGAAGGCGTTGAGCCATTGCGCAAGCGGCGTGAGCGTCGTCAGCACGACTAGCGCAATCAGTATCGCACAAGCGCACATAGCCTGAATCGCGGCGCGGTGGCGATTGACAGGTGCGCGGCTTATCGTGTAGCCCAAGTCGCTTAGAATGGACGAGAGCTTTTCTTCGCTTAGAACGTCGCTGTTCCAACTGGCGGTAAGCGTACCGCGCGCGTAGTCCGCCTGAACATCGTCAATGCCCGCCACGCCGCGCAGCGCGCGTTCGATAGTCGCCTTGCAGGCGGGACAGTGCATACCGCTCACGCGCCATGTGGTAAGACTTGCACTCATTGTTCAGCCTTCCAGTTCACAAACGATTCGGACGCGCGGGCAAGCTCGGAACTGGCGACGATTACATTCGTGCCGTCCGACGCGTATTCAGGCACAGGCATTGGGTTACAGCCGCCCGACACGCGCCCGACTGAATCCAGCGAAAATGCGTTGCCGCAGTTGCGGCACAGCAGTACACCGTCCTTATAATCGAAGTAGGCATACGGCGATCCGGCGCAGACCTGACACGTATTGTAGGCCAAACGCGGCGTGCCGTCCGCATCGAGCAGCGCGATGAGCTGCATGTTTACGCCGTCCTGTACGCGGTCGATAAACGACGGTTCGCTGCTGAGCGAGGCGAGCGGAATCAGCAGGTCATCGGAATCAGAGGCGGCGCTGGCTTCGGCCGTGGATTCAGCGGAGAACGAAGGTGCGTCAGTGCTTGCGGCGGTGTCGGCGGCGGGCTGCTGTGCACAGCCGCTCAGAGCCAAAACAAGTGTGATAAACAATATAAGTCCGAATTTGCGCATTGGTTTACCTCCTAATAAGGTGTGAAGTCATTATACCACATAAACCTACTCACACAATGGGTTTATCGAATGTTTAAGGCTTTAGCCACGAAACCTTCACGTTTATTGCAATTTGGTATCGATAGCAGAAGCTCAATGTGAAACCGGCAGTGCGCGACGCAAGCGGTGACAACTTCATATCGCTGCATAAGCAGTAAGAAGCATGAAAAAATGCGCTTAGCTGTTTTTATGCAGCAGAGTGATGTATCGCATTGTTGTCATGCAAGAAATGACAATGCATCGCAATTTTTTGCAGTATGCTTTTGTTTGCGCAGAAAGCATAAAAAAACCGCCTGCGGATAACCGCAGACGGCGAGTGGATGAGAAACGAATTATTGCTCAGCG
>USEE01000243.1 GCA_900553645.1 uncultured Eubacteriales bacterium | reverse complement strand
TGTCTGGGGCGGCTGGTCCAGTCGATGGCCTTGCTTTCCTCGCGCTGCGTTTCGCCCTGCCAGCGCGCATAGACTATGCGTTCGCGCGAGCGCATGATTTCGGTCAGCTCGCGTTCGGTGGGCGGCGTGTGCGATTCTATCGTCAGTTCAATCCAGCCCTGCGCGTCGTGACCCGATTCGATCATCGCGCGCGCCTCGTCCAGACTGCCTACGTGCCAGCGCGCCAGATACCGGCCGGTGATTAGCGGCACTTCGGTTATTTCAGGCTGGCCGCCCGGCTCCACGTCTATCAGAAGTACCTGCTTCATCTGGCCGCTTTCGCCAAAGTCCTGCTGCATTATACTGCCTGAATAGCGTGCGTTGCCGATTTGCTGGGCGCGGTGCAGGTGGCCCAGCGCCACGTACTGCGCCTTGCTCAGGTCTTCGCCCGCCACGCACAGTGCGCCGCCCACGCCCTCGATCGGACGCTCTATGCCGCACGCCTTGCCGCCGCGCGCGAACAGGTGCGATACCGCCAGATTCACGTATTCCGGCTTAAAATGCTCGTCCGCCGCGCGGAACATATCGCCCACGCGTGCGGAATACTCGTCCTCCTCACAGCCCAAGCGACCCATGCTGGGGTAAGGCAGCGCCGCGATTGCGCAATCGTACCCGCAGCCGTGCGGCCTTATGCGAAGGAAATTAGGCGCGCTTTCCAGTATGCCCTCGCCCTGCGGAATTTCGCCGGGCAAGCCTACTATATATATGCCGTGCGTACCCGCGAACGCGCGCGGCGCGCACAGGCGGTCAGGGCTGTCGTGGTTGCCCGCGATTACCACGCACGCTATCTTCTCGCGCGCCAGCATGTCCATTGCGTCAAGAAAGAGCTGCTCCGCGGCCGCCGGGGGCGTGAACGAATCGTACACGTCGCCCGCCAGCAGTACCAGATCCACATGCTTATCCCGCGCCAGACGGCAGATTTCGCCGAGCACCGCGCGCTGTTCGTCAAGGCGGCTGAACCCGCCCAGCGACGCGCCCAGATGCCAATCCGACGTATGCAAAATGCGCATTACGTATTTTCTCCTTTGTCACGCGCCATATGGCGCACTTTGAGTTCGGGGCCGTGCCCCATTTATGGATGGCGGCATACGACGCCGCATGTATTCACAGCCGTGTCGGCTTTGCAAAGGCGGTAATAGCTGCCTGCAAAGCCCTTCAAAAGTAACTTGACCCGTTCAGATGCGAACTTTTTTAGGCTACACTGTTCAGGCAAAAGTCGTTTCAGGCAGGTATCGAAATACGCCTTAACATACGCCTACTGCCTTAGAGTGAAAAATTCAGGCTTTCGAGCGATACCTGCTTAGCCGCTGGACTATCGCATACGCGACTGTGCCAACGACTATGCCGGTCACTACGCCTGAAACCATCAATACAGGCAGGTAGCTCAGCAGTCCCGCCGTGTGCACTATGAGTGCCGCCAATGTATACTGTGCCGCGTTGTGCGTCAGCGCGCCTGCGACCGACACGCCGATTATCGAAAACGCGTGCGAACGCATCACGAGCGACATAACCATAAAAGACGTTAACGCGCCCGCAAGCGCATACATCATCGCGCTAAGCCCGGTGAACATCGCGCCCGCGAGCAGCACGCGCACCACGTTTATCACCAGCGCCTTTTTTAGCCCAAGCAGGTACATGGCCGCGACTATTACCACGTTCGCAAGCCCCAGCTTAACGCCCGGCGCGGCAAACGGCAGCGGTATCATGTGTTCCAGATAGCTCACGATGAGCGCCAGTGCCGTAAACACGGCGCAAGTGGCTATGTCGCTAGCCCGCGATCGCATCAAACGCATTCTCCTCTCCCTCGTCGGATACGGCCAGCTCTACCACCAGCCGGTGCGGCAGGCATATCAGCGTTTGGCCGCCATGCGAGATATAGCCCTGCTTTACGCAATACTCGTCGGCGCAGTTGGCGCTCTTTATATGCACGCAGCCCTTAGATACTTCCACTATATTTATGCCGTCGCCGCTTTGGGCCGTGTATTCGCAGTCCGTATCCAGCGGCAGTTCGGCAACCAGCGCATTGTCTATAAACACGCGCGCCGTGCCTATGTCGTCGCTGTTTGACGGCAGCCACACGAATATCGCGGCGGCAATCGAAATCGCGACGGCACACACGATCAGCACCCAGTCGCCCGGCTTCATTATACGCAGTACATTCATCAATACGCCTCCCAGACCGGTATGCCGTCACTTTACATTTACATAGCCCAGATCGTAATAGCCGTCGCTGCCCTCCGGCATGGTGAGCGACAGTCGTGCGTCAGCATCGCCATGCACGTTTATCGATACGCGCAATCTGTATATGCCCTTATCAAGGTCATACGGCACGTCTATGCAGCCGTCCAGACATGTCGGCTCGGCGGTCAGCTTTTGCAGGTCGATTGTCTGAGTCTCGCTGGCGCAGATTTCATTGCCGCGCCACAGTGTAAGTACCATATCGTGCGCACAGTACGGCGAAGTAACGCCCGCGTTATCCAGCGTCATATTGACGAACAGCCGGTCGCCGCGGCGTGTAGAGCTGTGCCACTCCGCATACCTGACGCCCAGCGCCCAGCCCACGCGACCCGCGATGTATCCGTCGCCATCCAGCGTGTACGTCAGGTGATTGCCGAAAATCTGATCAGACGTGCCCGCTACCGGCGCAGTCCGCCAGCTACCTTCACTGCCGCCCGGCGCGCGGTACAGGCCGTCGGGAGATTTGCACAGTATAGGTATGCCGCCTATCGAGGAATCAAAGCCCTCAAGCACTGCGTCAGTCTGAAAATATGCGCAATTGCCCGCCTCGCCCAGCAGTTGGCACAGCGCCGTTATGCACCTGCGCAGGCGGTCGGTCGTGAACGCCGCCGGGTCGCTTGCCTGCTGCGCGGCTTCGGTTACGTGCGTCGGTGCGTCGGTCGCATCGAACAGCAACACATATCTTGCGCCGTCCTGAAGCGGTTCGAGTTCGGGCGCGGCGTATTCGCCGTCGGCAGGTTCGGCCTCGACCCACGACCAGTTGGTGCTGACCAGATAGCCATCTTCCGCGTCCAGCGTACCCATGTACGGATTTTCACCGGTTTCGGTCATGGCATAATCCACGCGGTAATGATACGGATGCGTGCGAATGGATGCGGCCACTATCACCAGCACCATCAGCACTATCGTCACCCACGCGAACTTGGAACGCAGTGAAATCGGCGTTTCGGTTACGGTGTCCACTTCGCGCTCGCGCCTGTGCCTTACGCGCGCCTTCATGCGCGCGGACATGCGCTTGGCCTTCAGCTTTTGCGCGGATAATTTTGTTTTTATACGCTTGCGTCTGCCTGACAAGCGCGCCCACCCCTCAGATATGCAAAGTCATGTTTTTCCTTATAAAGTATACCGCAGATCGCCGATAATGGCAAGGGCGCGGGTTTGTCATATTTTTATGGCAGATTAGAGTGTGTCTCAAGCGGAACAATCCGCAAGTTCGAGTGGATTTTGCGTCAGT
>USEE01000242.1 GCA_900553645.1 uncultured Eubacteriales bacterium | reverse complement strand
CTCGCTGTACTCGGCGATTTCGGCGCGGCGCTGACGGCCCTTGGGCACGGGCACTGAAACGCGCTCCTGTTCTTCCGGCTGATCGTGTTCGCCGCGCTCGGCACGCGGGGTGCGGGGCTTGCGCTGAGATTTACGCTCAGGGCTGGGGTCCTCCTCGTACTCATCCTGCTCGCCGTCGGGGATTTCCTCGACTATGCGCAGGGATTCCAGCCACGCCATAAAGCGGTTGCGCGGCTTTTCCTCGGGATAGTCGTCCTGAGAATAATACTGCTCGTCGTCCTCGATGCGGCGAGACTTGCGGCGATTGCCGCGCGGAGGTTCTTCCTCTGCGTAATCGTCCTGAACGTCATACTGTTCCTCGTCCTCGACGCGGCGCGAACGACGACGCGGGCGTTCTTCCTCAACATAATCGTCCTGAACGTCGTGCTGTTCCTCGTCCTCAATGCGGCGCGAACGACGGCGCGGACGTTCTTCCTCTCCATAGTCATCCTGAGCGGTATACTGCTCATCATTTTCGTTACGGCGCGAGCGGCGCAGACTGCGGCGGCGCTCAACCGGCTCCTCGTCCGTATCGGCGGACTGCAGCTCGTAATTTTCTTCCGGCTCAACATCGGGCTGCGGTGCGCGGTTGCGTCGACGCGCGGGCACATGCTCAGGCTGCGCATCGGCTTCGCTTTCATTTTCGGCCGTACGTTCTGCGGCAGCGGGCAGCGGCACCGCTACGGGATTGCGCCGCCTGCGCGTGCCTGCCTCAGCGGACGGCTGCTCCGCCTGCTGATCGCGCTTGCGCGCGCGCACCGAATATTCCATATCCGCAGACTTGGCCGAAATATTGTCTTCAGAATAGCTCATGACGATTCCTCCATATGAAATTGCCGGCTACGCAGGTCGTGCAACCTTTCGCGCATTTGAGCCGCATTATATTTTATCCGCATGACGCGCGGCATATGCGCGCGCTTGTATTAAGCTGATTTTTTGAGATCGTTTCAAATATTCCGCAATCCGCGTTTTAGACGGACTTTGCTTTTAGAGACACATTCTAATGTTGAGAAACTTTGCTTATCGCGTTTTCAAGCGCAATGTAATCCTGCTCCATGCGCTTCCAGCCGGTCAGGCCGTCGCCCAGCTTCTGTATCTTGAACCCGCCGTGATAGTCGCTGCCGCCGGTGACGAGCAGTCCGTTGCGCCGCGCCATGCGATCAAGCGCGCGCGCCATCGACAGTCCGTGCGCCGGGTGATATGCCTCAACGCCCATAAGCCCCTTCTTTTTCCACGCGCGCAGGCATTCCTCCAGCCAGAACGTATCCGAGCAGCCGCGCCCGGGGTGCGCCACGACCGGCACTCCGCCGCAGTCGCGTATCATCGAAATCACCATGCGCGTTTCCAGCTTGCGGCGCGGCACGTATGCCGCCGCACCGGGCGCGAGGTATTTATTGAACGCGTCCTTTATCGATGTGACATAGCCGCCCTCGAGCAGTGCGCGCGCCAGGTGTGCCCGACCCACCGGGCCGTTGGTGTAGCTCCTTACGCGCTCGATGTCGATCTCTATGCCGCGTTCTGCCAGGAGCGCTATCATCTTCTCCATACGAGCTGTGCGTTCGCCGCGCATATCGGAGAGCATATCGTCGATTCCGCAGCCCGGCATGAGCCCATAGCCCAGCACATGAACCTCGCTAACGCCGCCCGCTGATATTTCACAGCCCGGTATAACGCGCAGTCCCACGCGCTCGCCTGCCGCCATACCCTCGGCGACACCGCCCAGCGTGTCGTGATCGGTAATCGCAATCGCCTCGAAGCCCGCCGCCTTAGCCGATTCGACCACCTGAGTGGGCGTATCGGTGCCGTCCGAATCGGTCGTATGAATGTGCAGATCCAGCTTCATGTTATCTCCCTCACATACGGCATTGGCCGACGCACATTTTTATCGGCGTGCGGCCCTATGTCGCGTCCAGTTTGACTTGCGCGCGCGGCGCATAAAGTGCGGGGCATAAACAGCAATACGCGTCCGACGAACCGGGCTTTATTTTACCCGATTCGGGGGCGCATATCGCGTATTCAGACTAAATGGAATCCTTCTCAGCGTCGGCGGTTTCGGGCGCGGCTTCCGTCGCTTCGCCCTTATCGTCGCCGGTCGACTGCATGATCTTTTTGAACTCCTCGCCGTCCACCTTTTCCTTTTCAATCAGCGCGGCGGCCAGTGCATGAAGCTTATCCATATTGGCGCGCAGTATGCTCTCGGCGCGCTGATGCCCCTGCTCCAGCACGCGGCGCATCTCCTGATCGACCATCGCGGCTACCTTTTCGGAGTAGTTGCGATTCTGGGCAAAATCACGGCCCAGGAACACCTCGTGATCGCCGCCCAGGTACATCGGCCCCAGTGCCTCGGACATGCCGAACTCGGTTATCATGCGGCGTGCAAGCTCGGTTGCGTGCTTAAGATCGCTGGTCGCGCCCGCAGACGCATCGCCCATTATGATCTCCTCAGCGCAGCGGCCACCCATAGCCATGGCTATCTTCGCGTCGATGTGCGCCTTATTCACATAGTGGGTTTCCTCGTCGGGCAGCATCATGGTATAGCCGCCCGCGCCGTTGCCGCGCGGTATGATGGATACCTCGTGCACCGGATCGCTTTCGGGTATGCAATACGCCACGATGGCGTGACCCGCCTCGTGATACGCGACAAGCTTCTTGTCCTTTTCGGTGACGACGCTGCTCTTCTTTTCGGGGCCCATGCTTACGCGGGTAATGGCCTCCTCAATGTCATCCATCGAGATCTTGTCGTTATGCTTGCGTGCGGCCAGAATCGCGCCCTCGTTAAGCACGTTGGCAAGGTCTGCGCCGGTAAAGTACGGCGTGCGCTTGGCCAGCACATGCAGATCGACCGACGAATCCAGCGGCTTATTGCGCGCGTGAACCTTGAGGATTTCCTCGCGGCCCTTGATGTCGGGATAGGACACGGTTATCTGGCGGTCTAAGCGGCCCGGGCGCAGCAGCGCCGGGTCGAGCACGTCGGCGCGGTTGGTCGCGGCCAGCACAATAACGCCCTCGTTAGCCGAGAAGCCGTCCATCTCAACCAGCATCTGGTTAAGGGTCTGTTCACGCTCGTCATGGCCACCGCCCAGGCCCGTGCCGCGCTGACGGCCCACCGCGTCTATCTCATCGATAAACAGTATGGCCGGCGCGTGCTTCTTGGCCTCGGCAAACAGATCGCGCACGCGGCTTGCGCCTACGCCCACGAACATTTCAACAAAGTCGGAACCCGAGATTATGAAGAAGGGCACGCCCGCCTCGCCCGCAACAGCGCGTGCAAGCAGCGTCTTACCGGTGCCGGGAGGGCCTACGAGCAGCACGCCCTTGGGTATCTTTGCGCCCAGCTTCATGAAGCGCTCCGGGCTTTTGAGGAATTCGACTATTTCAGCCAGCTCGGCCTTTTCCTCATCCTCGCCCGCAACGTCGGCGAAAGTTACCTTGTTTTTCTCCGGGTCGGTCATGCGGGCACGGCTCTTGCCAAAGTTCATTACGCCCTTATTG
>USEE01000241.1 GCA_900553645.1 uncultured Eubacteriales bacterium | reverse complement strand
CGCGGGGGCTGTGTACCGGGAAAGTACGCTCTACACCGATGCCGTAAGAAGTACGACGTACGGTGAACGTCTCGCGGCAGGAACCGTTGCGGCGGGCGATGCATACGCCCTCAAACGCCTGCAGACGCTCGCGGGAACCTTCGACAACCTTTACCTGTACGCGCAGGGTATCGCCTACACGAAACTCGGGAATGTCGGTACGGAGCTGTGCGCTCTCGATAGAACGGATTATTTCATTCATTGGAAATTTCCTCCTTCCCTCATAGACGTTCATAAACGACTGACTGCCATCAGAGGAACGTCCGTGTCACAAAGCTAATTATACCATATTCAGCCCCTGTATGCAAGTAAATTTCGGGCTAAAACGCGCCCTGCCGAAACCCGCATTTACCTGCCGCCGAACACGCGCTTTACCTCGTCCAGATACCCGTACCCATACACGTCGTCAGGCAATAGATAACTCATCTCGGTCCACTCGTTCCAGCTGTTTATCGTCACCATAGGCGCGCCCGTGCTTTCGGCAAGCGATTTGGCCTTCTCAAGCGCCCTGCCGAACTCCTCGGGCGTGTTGTTCTTCATTATGCCCTTGCGCAGAGAATTAAAGCGCGGATTGTTGTCCCAGCCGATCGATACGTGCGGCCAGTACGGTATGCCGATCTTATTAAAGCTCGCCCACTTGCGCTCCACATCGCGCATGACCTCGGCATAGTCGCGGTCGATGTCCACAAAGTGCACATATTGATAGTTGGTCAGGCTGTCAAAGCCCAGCGCACGCGCCAGTTCAGCCGAATTCATGTGCGAACCGTCCACGCCGCTCAGGTCGTGCACGCCCTCCGACCACAGCACCATCTGAATATGCACGCCCTTAAAGCCCGCGCACACCGCACGCCGCCGGAAATCGTCCAGCGCCATGCGCGCCGGGCGCACGCCGCCCAGACCCTTTATCAGGTTGTCCACATCGTAAATCATCACGACTGGGCAGCCGTCCACAGTGTAGTAGTTGGGCTGAGTAAAGTACTGCTCCATCCAGCGCTCGGTGATGCGTATGAACTCCTCGCGCGGCTGTCGGCCCTGCCACAGCACCGCGCCGGGCTGGTCGGATATGCGCTTGTCCCACGTGAAGTTCACGTCGTGGTTGGCCCACATCAGATAGAACTTCATGCGTCCGCGGTTTTCGGCCTTCAAAAAGCCGTCGTTCAGGCAGTTTTCCAGATAAGGCAGACCGTCATACCAGTACCAGTCGTATATAAAGGTATTCACGCCGTGATCGGCAGCGAGGTCGATCTGCTGCCGCATGACCTGCGGGTCGGCCTCGTCCTGATAGCCCAGCAGCGGCACGCGCGGCAGTCTGTGCCCCGGAAACTTGGGCAGAGCCGAGCGCACGCTTTGCCACTCGCCCCTGCCCTCCGGCCAAAATATGCGGCTGCGATTGTCCGCTCCGGTATAGGCCGGCCATATGTACGCGCCAACGTCCATGCTTATCCCTCCCACTTATTCAGGCTTTCGCCGCGCCGCTTTCCGACTTATCCACAGCTTCGCCGTTTTCGGTGGGCAAAGTCTGCGCGGCTTCGTCCTGCGCCTTTAGTTCGCTAAGGAACTTTCTGTCTTTCTTGTCCAGTTCGACCGATTCCAGCATTTCAGGTCTGCGCCGGTAAGTCAGTTCGAGCGACCTGTCCCTGCGCCAGCGGGCTATCGCAGCGTGATTGCCGTTCAGCAGCACCTCGGGCACCTCGCATCCGCGATACTCGCGCGGGCGCGTGTACTGCGGGTATTCCAGCAGACCGGACGAGAAGCTCTCGTCCAGCGGCGATTCCTCGCTGCCCAGCACGCCGGGCACCAGCCGCGCCACCGCATCCACGATAACCATCGCGGCCAGCTCGCCGCCGGTCAGCACGTAATCGCCTACCGACATCTCCTCAAACCCGCATATGTCCAGCGCGCGCTGGTCAACGCCCTCGTAATGGCCACAGAGTATGATTAAGTCGTCCTCTTTGGCAAGCTGCTCGGCGATATGCTGGTTGAACGTGATGCCGCGCGGCGACATGTAGAACCTGCGCCCGGTAAAGTCCTTTGCAATATCGTCCACCGCGTCGCATATCGGCTGAGGCAGCATGACCATGCCCGCGCCACCGCCGAACGGATAGTCGTCGGTGTTCTTATGCTTCAGCGTGGAATACGGGCGTATGTCCACCGCCTGAATATCCATAAGCCCCGCGTCCATCGCGCGGCCGAGTATGCTCGAATGCACGATCGGCTCTATCATTTCGGGAAAGGTAGTCAGTATCCTAATCCTCAAATACCGCCACCTCCCGCATACGCGCGGCACTGAGCAGCATCTCGCCCGCCTTTGTGTCCACGCTTATCACTACGCTTTTCAGCGCGGGCACCAGCACCTCGCCGCGCCTGCCGCTTATCACATATACGTCGTTGCCGCCGGGCTGCATCACGTCGGTGATCTTGCCATAGTCGCTGCCCTCATCGTCGGTCACGCGGCAGCCGATAAGGTCTACTATAAAGTCCGCATCCTCGGGCAGCTCGACCGCGTGTTCACGGTCAACGTACAGCTTTTCGCCGCGCAGCGCCTCGACCGCGTTCGCGTCGCCAACGCCGTCCATGCGGATTATCACCACGTCGTCGCTGTTCAGCCTGACAAACGTTATGCCGCGTGCCTCGTATTTGTCGCCGCGCTTTACATATACCTCGTCCAAATCTTCAAACCGCATGGGATCGTCGGTATACGGGCGCACGCGCATCTCGCCGCGCACGCCCTGCGGGCGGGTTATTTCGCCTATCAGCAGGTATTCGCTTTGCATAATTTCCTCCGTCGCGCAGGGACGCGCGTATTTTTGCGCCTTACCTGGCGCACGGCTCCACGTATGCGCACAGCGCGTTATGGTCGGACATATATTTGCCGAACTCGGTAATGCCCCACGCCTCGGGCACGCCCACGGCTTCAAAGCCCTGAGTGAATATATAGTCGATCTGCGGCTGTGCCATGTCCGCGCCGTAGGCATGGTACGATGCCGGGAAGTCGGGAGTCTGGTTAGTCAGATGCACGGTCTTATCATTCAGGAACTCCTGAATCGGCGCGCTGTCGGGATATGCGTTCATGTCGCCGGTGAGCGTCAGCGGCAGCGGGCGGCGCTTGAGATCGCGCGCCATATGGTCGAGTATCGCGCGTGCGCCCAGCCTGCGCGCCTCGTCGGATATATGGTCGAGGTGGGTGTTATAGGCATGGAACATAGTGCCGCCATCCAGCGGGCGCAGTACCGCGTGCGTGCATACGCGCGGGCAGACCGACTGATTGGCATAGCGCGAGCCGGGCACGTCGGGCGTTTCGGACAGCCAGAAGGTTTCCAGCTCGATCAGCTCATACTTGTCGGGCTTAAAGCCGATCATGTTGTTTTCGCCCAGATAGTCGGCGTTGCGGCCGCAGCCCACGAACCAGTAAGCAGGCATATACTTTTTGATGAAGTCGGCCATTACGGGCGTGGTCTCCTGAAAGCCTGTCTCTTATACACATCTGACGCTGCCGACGA
>USEE01000240.1 GCA_900553645.1 uncultured Eubacteriales bacterium | reverse complement strand
TCCAGTAGCCGTAGTCCAGCTCCAGATACACCGCGGCCAGATCGTCGCTCGGCTCTATGTACAGGTAGTTATCGCCCTTTATGGGCTCAACGGCCACATCTGCATAATTGGCGTCGTAACCCTTCATAACCGTAAGCCCGTCGGGATCGTATGCGTTGTCCTTCCAGCCCTCGCCGCACACCAGCTGTATGCGGTCGGAGCGCCGCGCGAACCACGCGCCGTGCGCCATAGCCGCGCCGGGCAGAGCCATTGCGCATACGATAAGCGCCATAATCAGGGAAATAAGCCGGGTCTTTTTCATGGGAAACACCTCCTGTTAGTATTGAGAAGATATGATACGCGAATCCATCCGCCGACGGAATACGAGTTAGAGTGGCCTAACCAATGCCCTAAATAAATCGTCCTCCATCGGTTAGAGAACTCTTACGGCACGGATTATATCACGTTTGCCGGGGCGCGTCAATACCCGCTTTGAAATATTTTTCTATAATCATGCAAATCGCGATTCGCACCCCGGGGCGCCGCGCGCTGCGATTTTTTCAGCGGCTCTAATCATATACCAATGAAAGGCGCACGCGGAAGTGGTATAATCTGCGCAGGGGGGCGGGCCCCCAATCCGCATGTGGAGGTAAGGCAATGATAATCACAACGACTCCGTCCGTAGAGGGCCGCCGGATAACGTCCTACGGCGGCATAGTTTTCGGCGAGGTGATAAGCGGCGTGAACTTCGCGCGCGATATAGCCGCGTCGTTTACCAATTTTTTCGGCGGGCGCTCGCGCTCGTATGAGGAGGAACTGACGACCGCGCGCGAACAGGCGATAGACGAAATGGCGCAGCGCGCCGCGCACATGGGCGCGGACGCGGTGGTGGGCGTAAAGATGGACTATGAGGTGCTGGGCGCGGACAACGGTATGCTGATGGTGACCGTGTCCGGCACGGCGGTGAAGCTGGACTGACCGCATATAAACGCGGGGGGCGCGCACTGGAAATCAGGCGCGCCCCCGCGCTTATTCGCCGACCGCCCTTATTTTTATTAAGCCCCCGCTTCATCATCTTGACAAGCCCGCCGCCATGTACTACAATCGACGTATATGCTCACGAAAGAAAGCGGAGGTCGGAAGTATATGGAAATCAGCGCGAAACGGCACTTCTTTACGCGCGACCGCGACTTCTACGCGCGGTTTTTCAGACTCCTGTTGTTCATTTCGCTCCAGAACATAATCACGACTAGCGTGTCGCTGGCGGATAATATAATGCTGGGGCGCTTTAGCGAGAACGCGCTGGCGGGCGTGGCGCAGGTCAACCAGATACAGTTCCTGCTGCAAATGATAGTGAACGGCGCGGCCGAGGGTATGCTGGTGCTGAACGCCCAGTACTGGGGCCGACGCGACGTGGACGCTATCAAAAAGGTCATAGCGATAGCGCTGCGCGTGTGCGTGACCGCGGGCATAATAATGATGCTGGCCACGCTGATATTCCCGCGCCAGCTGATGCTGATGCTGATAAAGGACGAGGCCGTAATTGAGGAAGGCATGAAGTACATGCAGGTCATGTCCTTTTCCTATATAATATTCTGCGTGAGCAACGTGCTTATATCGGCGCTGCGCGGCATAGAAAACGTAAAGCTGGGCACGGCGATATCGCTGTGCACGCTTGTGGTTAACGTGTCGCTCAACTATCTGCTCATATTCGACCACGTGGGCCTGCCGCAGATCGCGGGTACATATGGCGCGGCGATAGCCACGCTGGCCGCGCGCGTGGCGGAGCTGGTCATAGTCGTATGGTACGTGCTTAAAAAGGAAAATGTGCTTAAGTTCCGGCTCAGGGACGCGCTGCACTTCGACAGGACGCTCACGGGCGACTTCTTCCGGGCGGCGCTGCCCGTGATGGCGACGGGCGCGTTCTGGGGTCTGGCGATGATGGTGCAGGCCGCGATACTGGGACACCTGGGTGTTACCGCGACCGCGTCGTCGTCGGTCGCCAATTCGGTGTTCCAGATAATTTCGGTGCTGTGCTACGCGGCGGCGAGCGCGGGCGGCATACTGATCGGCAAGGCCGTGGGCAGGGACGATACCGATCTGGTAAAGTCCTATTCGCGCACATTGCAGATAATATTCCTGGTGATAGGCGTGCTTACGGGTCTGGCGCTTTACCTGGTGCGCGACCCGATACTCGACATATACTCCACGCTCACGCCCGAAACGCGCGAGATGAGCCGCAAGTTCATGGCCGTGCTGGCCGTGACGGTGGTGGGCACCAGCTATCAGTGCCCGGTGCTGTCGGGCATAGTGCGCGCGGGCGGCAGTCCCAAGGTGCAGATGTATAACGACATAATATTCATGTGGGGCTTCGTGCTGCCGCTGTCGCTGCTGGGCGCGTTCGTGTGGAATCTGGATCCGGTGGTGGTGTTCATATTCCTGAAGTGCGACCAGATACTGAAGTGCGGCACCGCAGTGGTGGTGTGCAACCGTTACCGCTGGATAAAGCGGCTGGCACGGTAGAAATTTTTACGGATATATGGTATCATCTTATGCGGAACGATGCGGCGGGAGCCGCGCGTTCCGCATTTTGAATTTTATTCGGAGGGAATACATATGAACGCCAAGCTGGAGTTTGTGGAATTCATGGTACGCAGCGGAGTGCTGACCTTCGGCGACTTTACCGCCAAATCCGGACGCAAGACGCCCTACTTCGTCAACACCGGTAAGTACCGCACCGGTGCGCAGCTGTCTCAGCTGGGCGAACATTATGCCCGCTGCATAGTGGATAACGGGCTGCAAAACGCGGATATGCTGTTCGGGCCGGCGTATAAGGGCATACCGCTGTCGGTCGCGTGCGCATCGGCGCTGTATACCAACCATGGCATAGATATGGGCTATGCGTTTAACCGTAAGGAAGCCAAGGATCATGGCGAGGGCGGCGTGATAGTGGGTATGCAGCCCAAGGACGGCGACCACGTAATCATAATAGAGGACGTAATAACCGCGGGCACCTCGGTGCGCGAGACCGTGCCGCTGCTCAAAGCCGCCGCCGACGTGCATATCGACGCGCTTGTAATATCGGTAGACCGCATGGAGCGCGGCCAGGGCGATCTGTCGGCAGTGCAGGAAGTAGCGCAGACCTTCGGCATACCCACGTATTCGCTGGTGTCCACGCGCGAGATCATAGATATATTGCATAACCACCCGATTGATGGTAAGGTCTATATTGACGACGAAATGCGCGCGCGCATGGAGGCGTACCTGGATAAGTACGGCGTGAAGTAAAAAGCGCTGAATGTGATGGCGGCGGGAGAAAATGCGGAATGCGGAATTCGGAATGCGTAATCAGGAACGGTGCGACCGCGCCGCATACCGCCGCGCGTAGAAAAACGCCGCTGCTGCTGCGCCGCATATCGCTGCGCGCATGGAAACGCTTTCGCGCACAAATGCGTCTGGAAGATGCAGTAACGCATATCGCTGCGCGCATGGAAACGCCTCTCTCCGGGCGTGTAAGCCGCGAATACAGAAGCACGCTAACAACGGCGTAACTGCCGCGCCC
>USEE01000239.1 GCA_900553645.1 uncultured Eubacteriales bacterium | reverse complement strand
GCCGTTCTACCCCATTGGCGTTCAGGCGCACAACAATTCCGGCTACACAATGGAGCAGCTGGAGCCCGTATGGGAGGTATGCCGGCTCACCAACTCCAACTCCTGCGCCATAGCCGTGGCATGGGAGCGCATCGAGCCCGTGGAGGGCCAGTTCGATCTGGACATAGTGCGCCAGATAGTCAAGGCCGCCCGCGAGCGCGATCTCAAGCTGGTGATACTATGGTTTGGCACCTGGAAAAACGGCCACATGAAGTATGTGCCGCGCTGGGTCAAGGAGGACCATGAGCGCTTCCCCCGCGTGCGCACGCATGACGGATATGAGATAGCCAATCTGTCCACGTTTGAAGGCGAAACGCTTGAGGCCGATAAGCGCGCGTTTTGCGCCATGATGCAAGTACTGCGCGAGGAAGACCCGGAACGCGACACGCTGCTGGCCGTGCAGGTGGAGAACGAGCTGGGCATAGTGGGCCGCTCGGTGCGCGACTTTGGGCCGGAAGCCCAGCGCCAGTACGAGTCCGACGTGCCCATGGAGCTTATCGAACGCATGAAGGCCGCGCCCGGCGAAGAGATATCGCAGGCATGGCGCGAGTGCGGCGCAAAGGAACGCGGCAGTTGGGGCGAGCTGTTTGGCCGCAAGGGAGATCAATGGCTTCAGGCGTACAGCATGGCCAAATACGTGGACGCGATAGTCGCCGCGGGCAAGGCAATATTCCCCCTGCCCATGTACACCAACGCATGGCTGGACAAGCAGGGCTTCGACATACCCGGCATAAACTATCCTTCGGGCGGCGCAGTTGTGTGCAATATACCCATATGGCGCTGGTTCGCGCCGCATCTGGACATGATATGCCCGGACATGTACATGGGCGAGCAGCGCCGCTATCAGGAGATAGCGGCCGCATATGCGCGCGACGACAATCCGCTGTACGTGCCGGAAACCGGCTGCGGTATGCCGTCCGCGATGGGCGCGTTCAGCGCGATAGCCGAAAACGGTCTGACCGGCGTGCACTACTTTGGCGCGGAGAGCACGCTGGACATGGACGGCGGCCTTAAGGAGGACGCGCGCCCCATGGCGGAGAACTTCCAGTGCCTGCGCGCAGTGGAGCCGCTGCTGATAGAATACCGCGGCCGCATAAAGGCGGTCGTGCAGGAGGAGTTTGCCGCCGAGCAGCGGCTGCACTTCCCCGGCTGGGACATAGTGGCGCGCTTTGGCGAATTCCCGCGCAACGGCGACTGCCGCCACAAGCACGAGCACCCCACCACCGGTCGCGGCCGCGCGCTGATATTCCAAACCGGCGCCAACGAGTTCGTAGCATGCGGCGTAGGCGTATCGCTGGCGTTCCGCAAGTGCCCGCCGATTTGCGAGGCGCGCGTGCCTCAGATGGACTGGCAGCAGGAGCACTATATGGACTATCTGGCGGTCGATGACGGGCGCTTTGACGCCGAGGGCAAGTGGCGCTGCGACTACATACGCAACGGCGACGATACCGACTTTGGAGTATACCTGTTCCCGAGCAACGGCGCGACGCATATCGTGCTGGAATAAGGCATTGCGCCCCAACCGATAGGCGCGGCGCGTGAATGCATACTTGCCTTCATTTGCGCTTATATGCGGAGTTTAGTCGTCCTATACACCATGCATTAGACTAGAGTGTGTCTCAAAAAGGGAAATCCGCAAGTTCGAGTGGATTTTTCGTCAGTTCAAGGAATAAATCCGAAGGCTTAGCAGCGCTAAGTCGAGCCTTGTGACGCAGAAATGGCGGAGCGACGCCCGAAATTGCGGATTAAGGAATTTTTGAGACACACTCTAAAGCAGCCCTCATGCGTTGCGGCAATGCGCCGCATCTGCGTGAGGGCTGCTTTGGATATGGACGCTTAAAAATCAAAACTCGGCAGCAAGCTGCATTCCTTTATCAAGCGAGCGGCTTAATGCCAGTAAATAAGTCGCAGCATCACTTGTCGTATTTATCGACGAGGTATTTCATTGCCTGAGCATAGCCTTCAAAGCCCATGCCGATGAAGTGCGCTTCGCAGGCCATGCCCGCGTAAGAAATTTGGCGGAAGCTTTCGCGCTTGCTGACGTCGCTTAAATGCACCTCCGCCGCCGGTATGCCTACCGCCTTGAGCGCGTCAAGTATCGCCACGCTCGTATGCGTGTACGCGGCCGGATTTATAACTATGCCGTCCACGCGGCCATATGCCTGCTGAATGCGTGTTACTATGTCGCCCTCGCTGTTGGACTGGAATATCTCGGTCTGCACGCCCAGCGCATCGGCGCGGTTTTCGATAAACTCGCACAGGCCGCGATACGTTTCATGACCGTATATTTCCGGCTCCCGTATGCCAAGCATGTTCAGATTCGGGCCGTTTATTATAAGCAGTTTCATTTTACAGCCTCCCCAAAGTGCGCGTTGAAAGCACTCGTAACGTCGCTTATCGCCTTGCTCAGATCGACATTTTCGATGCGGTAATCGCACAGCGCTTCATACAGCGGCAATCGCTGTTCATAGAGCCGTGCGTTTTGCTCGCGCGTGGCCGACAAGGGACGGTCATTGCCCAGCTCAAGCGAATTAAGCGGGCGGTCTATAAAGAATATTACCGAGTTCTGCCGGAGCGGATCGGTGTTGGCCGGTTGAGTTACAACGCCGCCGCCGGTCGCGATTACGCATCCGCTTTGCTTGCCCGCCTCGCATATAGCTTGAGTTTCGATTGCACGGAACTCCTTTTCGCCGCGCGTGCGGATTATGTCGCCTGCGCTTATGCCGCCAGAAATGCCAGGTATCATCGCGTCGGTATCCAGCAGCCGCCGTCCGAGCCGTCCGGCAACGCACTTGCCGATCGTAGTCTTGCCGCTGCCCGGCATTCCGATAAGCACTATGTTATGCGTCTGGCGCTCTATATCCGCGCGCACGGCGTCTATTATGGAATCGTCCAGCTTTGTGCCGCGGAAAAGCTCGCTTGCCAGCTTGGCCTGTGCCACCAGCATATGCAGGCCGTTGGCGCAGCGTATACCGCGCCGCTCCGCATCCAGCAGCAGCGCGGTCTTGGCCGGATTGTATATCAGGTCGAGCACGCCCTCACACTGCGGGAACATGTCGAGCGACACCGGCGCAACGCCCGTATTCGGGAACATGCCCACGGGCGTGGTGTTGACGATTACCTGCGCGTCGGCGTTGCGGTCGAGGTTGGTGTAGTTGTCCTCGCCGCTGCGCGATATTATGCGCACTTCGCGCGCGCCCAGCTCTTTAAGCGCCACACGCACGGTCTTTGACGAACCGCCGCTGCCCAGCACGATGCACTTGCGCCCTGAAACGTCTATGCCTGAGCGCTTTACAAGCTGGGTAAAGCCGTACTTATCGGTATTGTAGCCGTGCAGCGCGCCGGTTTCGTCCTTAACAATCGTATTTACACTGCCGATTGCGCGCGCGTTATCGGAAATCGTGTCCAGATACGGCATAACGGTTTCCTTATACGGGATAGTCACGTTTATCGCGCGGAAGTCCTTTTTGCGCATGAAGTCCGGCACCTGATCGCGCGGCGTAGGCATAAGATC
>USEE01000238.1 GCA_900553645.1 uncultured Eubacteriales bacterium | reverse complement strand
GACGTTAAGTGGCTGTTCCAGACAGGGCTGCTGACCGCGCTGGGATGCTGTATAGTTGCGGCGGTTTGTATGATCGCCGCCGGACGCGGCGGAGATCGGTTTAAGCGCGACGTGGCTAAGGGCGCACTTGTCGGCATCGGCGCGTTTGCTGTGTTGCTCGGCGCGTTCGCCGCGTGGTGCGTTTCTGACTTTAATGGCGCGTTCAATGCCTTTCACCATTTGCTGTTCAGAAACGGACTCTGGCTCATGAATCCCGATACTCAGTTTATGATTCGCATGTTCCCCGCACAGTTCTTCTCCGATATGGGCGCGCGCATCGCCGCGTATGTCGGCATCGCTGTCGCGGCGGAGATAACTCTTATATGCTTTGCCGGATTCGGCGGGAGGAAAAAGCATGAGGTATGATGAAATCGCGCGCGAAAAGGCCGGGAAACTCATAAGCGCAGGCCACGCGCGTATACTCGCAATAGAATCGTCCTGCGACGAAACCAGCGCCGCGGTTGTGGATGACGGCCGCATTATGCTGTCCAATCCTATCGCGTCGCAGATCAAGCTCCACGAAATCTACGGCGGCGTCGTCCCCGAAATCGCGTCGCGTATGCACGTCGAGGCCGTGGACGCTATGGTCGATCAGGCACTTGAACAGGCAAACTGCTCAATCGACTCAATAGACGCAATCGCCGTGACACAAGGTCCCGGCCTTGTGGGGGCATTGCTGACTGGCGTGGCCGCCGCTAAAGCCCTCGCAATGGGCCGCGAACTGCCGCTTATCGCCGTCAACCACATCGAGGGCCACGTCAGCGCTAACTACATCGCCAGTCCCGAACTGGAGCCGCCCTTCCTGTGCCTCGTCGTGTCAGGCGGTCATACCCACCTTGTGGTCGTGCGCGACTACGGCGTGTACGAGCTGATCGGCCAAACCGTGGACGACGCGGCGGGCGAGGCATTCGACAAGGTGGCGCGCATACTCGGCCTGCCTTACCCCGGCGGCCCCAAGATGGACGAAGCCGCACAGGGCGGCAACGACGGCGCGTACACCTTCCCCAAGCCGCTGGTCAAGGGCAGCATGAACTTCTCGTTCTCAGGCATAAAGACCGCCGCGATTAACCTTAGCCATAAGCTCCAGCAGCAGGGCGTGGAGATCAACCGCGCCGACTTCGCCGCGTCCTACCGCAAAAGCGTGGTAGAGGCACTGGTCGAGCGCACCCGCGAGGCTGCGCGCATGACCGGCATGAAGCGCGTCGCGATGGCGGGCGGCGTGTCCGCAAACAGCCTGCTGCGCTCCGAAATGCAGCGCATGTGCCAGAACAACGGCCTTACCGCCTACATGCCGCCGCTCAGACTGTGCACCGACAACGCCGCCATGATCGGCAGCGCTGCGTTCTATCGGCTGATGCGCGGCGAAATCGCGGCGCTTGACCTCAACGCCATGCCCATGCTTACTCTCGACATGAGCGCCGCGCAGGATGTGCATAACGTGTAAGCCGCTGAACCAGACAGGTTCAGACCGCGAACGCGCGCGAAAAAACTTATGCCCTGAAACACAAAACTACGAACGGCAAGCCTTATAAAAACAATATAGTTCGACTATTGCTCGGTAGATGTAGAAATCAACCGGGCAATTTTTGTAATTGCCGCCCCGAAAATGTTGTCGGATAGCGAAAATCGGCGCGAATCGTGTCGAAATAATGCACACCCACGCACGCGTAAACGGCCAGTCTTTCCACCGGGAAATTCACAAATGTGGAAAAAGTGTGCATGTGGCTGTGGATAATAAGCCGCGTTTCCGAACGCTGATTTCTACGCTCGCAGGTGTCGAATTTACGCGAAAAAAACGAAAATGTTAACGGATAGGCCATGTCAGGCTCTTGACAGCATCAGATAGAAATGTATGCGGTATGCACGCGCTTGATTCAAAAGCGTTCGCGCATACACATCGTTAATCTTAAGACAAACACATGTGCGCCGATTGCCGCGCGGCAATCCACATAATCCGCATTCTGCACCTGTGGAAAACTCGGCTATACATGCCGCTATGTGGCTTACATGCTGGGGATAAACCCGCTTTTTCCCAAGTAATGGGCATAAGTTATGTGGATAAGTCTGTGGAAATTGTGGAGAGACTTGCAAGCGCTGCATATTAGTAATGGCGCGTAAAATGGCCTTGTCGGCTCTGTTCCCAATGAATAGGGCGAAAACATGGCGTGGGCTTGAAATGTCCCTGCACACTGCTTTGAATAAATATACATGCACGGACGTTCAAAAGGACTATTGCTCAAACCACGGTGCAGGCGTATAATAAAAGCGTGAACGATTGCGCGCCGCACGCGCGTTTTGTCGAAAGGAGCAGTGAAATACTGTGAAAAAACTCAATCTGCTGGGTTACGACCTGGGCGCGTCCAGCGGGCGCGCGATGCTGGGCGAATTTGACGGCGAAAAAATTACTATCAGCGAGCTGCACCGCTTTATAAACGAGCCGGTGCGCATAAACGGCCGCCTCAAGTGGGACACGCTATATCTGTTCCGCGAGATGAAGCAGGGTTTGTTTAAGGCGCACGCCAATGGCGCGGTGGACGGCATGGCAATAGATACCTGGGGCGTAGATTTCGGCCTGCTGGACAAAAACGGCGACCTGCTGGGCAACAGCACCCACTATCGCGATGAAAGCACCGACGGCATGATGGATGAAGCGTTCAAAATAATGCCGCGCGACGAGCTGTTCAACCGCACGGGTTTGGCCTTCTGGCAGTTCAACACGCTCTATCAGCTGCTTGCGCTAAAGAAGTCCGGCTCGCCCATACTGGACGCGGCTGACACGATGCTTATGACTCCCGACCTGATGGGCTACTTCTTCACCGGCTGCAAGGGCACCGAGTACACCATCGCTTCGACCAGCCAGCTTATCGACCCCTTCAAGCGCGACTGGTGCGGCGAGATAATCAAGGCGTTCGGCCTGCCTGAGCACATCTTTACCCAGATCGAGCAGCCCGGCACCATCCGCGGCTACCTCAAGGACGAAATCATGGGCGAGGTAGGCTGCGGCCGCATACCGCTCATCAATACAGCGTCGCACGACACCGCGTCCGCCGTGGCCGCCGTGCCCGCGTCCAGCGAGAACTTCGCGTGCATATCCTCGGGCACGTGGTCTATCATGGGCTGCGAATTGAAGACCCCGCTCACCCGTACCGAGGTACTGGAGTCCGGCTATTCCAATGAGGGCGGCGTGAACGGCACTACCCGCCTGATGAAGAACATAATGGGCCTGTGGATTATTCAGGAGTGCAAGCGCGACTGGGACCGCAAGGGCCGCAAGTATTCCTTCGCCGAAATCGCGGCGATGGCCGAAAACGCAACCCCGTTCCTCGCGATCATCGACGTGGACGATCCCGAATTCATGGCGCCCGGCCATATGCCCGACCGCATCGCGGAGTACTGCCGCCGCACCGGTCAGGCCGTGCCCGAGACCGACGCTCAGATCGCGCGCATAGTGTTCGAGGGTCTGGCGCTGGCCTATCGCAAGGCGGTCGAAAGTCTGGAGCGCGACATGCTGGGTCATAAGGTGGACGCGCTCAACATCGTGG
>USEE01000237.1 GCA_900553645.1 uncultured Eubacteriales bacterium | reverse complement strand
CTCTTTGGTAGGGTTGGTATCGTCAAAACGCAGGTTGCACTGGCCGCCGTACTTTTTCGCTATGCCGAAATCGATGCACAGCGCCTTGGCATGGCCGATGTGCAGGTAGCCGTTGGGTTCGGGTGGAAAGCGCGTGTGCACTTTGTCCGCGACGCGGCCCGAGGCTATATCCTCATTTATAATATCTTCGATAAAATTGGTATGTACGGAGCTTTCCTGCATGGTGGTGCCTCCCTTTAGATAGCATTAGCTATAATGCACTCTATTGTAGCACGTTTCAGCGCCTTTTACAAACCTGCTCATGTGAAAATTTATATTAAACGGCACATTTTTGCCAAATTAAGTCCCAATCACAAAAATTCCGTATGCAATAATACCGACCCAGGGCGCGGCATAGTATTTTGCATGGCGCGGCGAAACCTAAAAAACATAATCCATGTGAATAATGCAAAGACACACGCATACGCTTATGATAACGACGGACGGCTAAGGCAGGTGAAAAAACGTGTGGACAAATACTCTGAAAGACAGCCTGACCGAAGGCATAAATGAAGCGCTGGCCACCTGCGCGGAGCAGGAACTAAATCTTGCAACCGAACTGCGCATCCGTCCGACGGGCGCGTATCTGTGCACTCCGCAGGGCGCGCGCCGCCTATGCGACGTGGGCGCGGACGGCATGAAGCGGCTTATGGAAAGCCTTACGCGCGGCAGAATGCACGCGCTGGGCGAATGCGTGCGGCAGGGCTATGTGCCGCTCGCAGGTGGTATGCGTGCGGGTCTGAGCGGTCGTGCGATTGTTCAGGGCGGCGCGGTTGCGGGACTGGACGACATAAGCGGCGTGTGCATACGCGTTGCGCGCGACGTGGAGGGCGCGGCGGCGGGCGTGATCGGCCGGATAATGCGCGGCGACCGGGCGCGTTCCACGCTCATACTGTCCGCACCGGGGCTGGGTAAGACGACGCTTTTGCGCGACGCGGCGCGCTATATGATACGCGCGGGGCTTAACGTGGCCGTGGCCGATGAGCGCGGCGAGCTGGCCGGGCCGGGCATGGATATGCTGCCGGACGCGGACGTGATGAGTATGACGCGAAAGGCGGACGCAATTAACATGCTGATACGCACAATGCGCCCCGACGTGATCGTGACCGACGAACTGGGCGCGGAGGGCGACGCGCGCGCCGCCGCTGACGCGGTGCGGTGCGGCACGGCGATACTCGCCAGCGCACACGCGCGCACAATCGCGCACGCATCGGCGCGCAGAGAACTGGGCGAAGCACTGCGCGCGGGGCTGTTCGAGCGGATAGTCATAATATCCGGCCCGTGCCCCGGCGAGGGCATAAACGTATTCGACGGAAGGGGGAACGCGCTGTGCTGAAATTTGCGGCGGCGGGACTGATTGGTATGAGCTGTTTCATGACGGGGGTGATGCTGGTGATGCGTATGCGCGCGCGGCTGAAGCTGATAGAGGCGTGGCAATGCGCGCTCAGGCAGATCGAGGACGAAATGTGCCTTAGGCTGAAGCCTGCAAACGAGGCACTGAAAGCCTATCGCGGCGTGGACAAGTGCCGCGTGTGGCTGAACACGCTCAGCGACGCGCCCGATATAGGCAGGGCATGGGCATTGCTTATGAAAAGTGCGCGCACGGTGCCGCTGATGCCCGAGGACTTTGAGGTGCTGTCGGCGCTGATGCCTGAGCTAGGCACACTCGATCTTGCGGGTCAGCGCACGGCGTTTGCGCAGGCGCAGAGCGGGCTTGCACTCTGCCGTGAACACGCCCGCGCAGATCTGGAGAAGAACGCGCGCGTATACACGACGCTGGGCTCGCTGGGCGGTATGCTGGCGGCGATACTGATAATATAGCGGAGGGCGCGGCGCATGAACATTGATATGGTTTTCAAGATTGCGGCGATAGGCATACTCGTCGCGGTGCTGAGTCAGGTGCTGGAGCGCACGGGGCGCGAGGATATGGCCACGCTCACGGGCGTTGCGGGGCTGGTGCTTGTGCTCCTTATAGTGGTCAACCTTATTGCACAGCTCTTTTCGTCGGTCAAGAGCATATTCGATTTGTAGGGCAAGGCATACCCCGATACAATTACCGCCTGAACAAAAATGGAGGCAAGCATGGCGATAGACAGAATCGTGGCATTCGCGGCAATATCGGCGCTTTTGTGCGTGGTGGTCAAGCAGACGCGCCCCGAATTTGCGCTTGCGCTCACACTGTTTTCGGGCGCGGCGCTGCTTATGTCATATGCCGCCGGACTGTGGGAGGCGGTGGACGCGATGAGCCAGCTGGGGGCGCGCGCCGGACTGAGCGGCGGGTTTGTGAGTACGCTTAGCAAGGCGTTGGGCGTGGCATTGCTGGGCGAGTTCGGCGCGCAAGTGTGCCGCGACGCGGATCAGGGCGCGCTGGCCTACAAGGTCGAACTGGGCGCACAGCTGATACTTACGCTGATGGCGCTGCCCATGCTCAGATCGGTACTGGACAGCGCGTTGGAGCTTGCCTCATGAGCGCGCGGGGATTGGCGGCGCTGGCCGCAGTGGGGATGATGCTTGTCTGTGTGGCGGCGGGCGCTGTGCCTGAGCATTGTATGGATACTTCTGTTCAGGTTAAGGCGATTCACGCGGCATATGCTAAAACGCCATCGGCAGGCGATAATACTCGTATAGTCGCTGTACAGCCGATGAATACTCCCGAACCGGCGAACACAGCCAGCGAACATGCGACTGCCTTGCAAACACCTGCGCCCCAGTCTGAACAATATCCCGCCGAACTCCGCACGCGCGCGGATGAGATCGAATCGTCGGTAAACGACGCTGCAATCGCCCGCCTGAACGACCTTGACATGAGCGCACTGCAATCCGCCGCTGACCGCCTGTCGACAAATATCGACGTGCGCGCACTGATAGAGCGGCTGCGCGCGGGAGACGGGCTTAGCGCCGAAGAACTAATGCGCGTAATGTTTCGGCTAATGTCGTCAGCCCTGCGCAATCGCGCGCCGCTGATGATTGCACTGACAGCCTGTGCGGCGCTTGCGGGAATAGCGTCCCGGCTGTGCTGCGAGCGCGGCGCGCGGCTGAGCGCAATGGCGTGCCTGTGCGCGGCGGCGGCGCTGGTGACGGGCGATGTGACCGGGCTTGCACGGACTGCGCACGCGGCGCTGGAGGGCATGGGCGCGGCGGTGGATGCGCTGCTGCCGCTTATCGGCGGGATAATGGCGGCGCTGGGCGCGCACTCGGCGGCGAGTTTGCTGGGAGGAGTGGCGACGGCGATCGCGGGCGCGGGTATGAACTTTGGACGCGAGTATGTGGTGGGGCTTGCGATGATCGGCGCGGCGCTGGAGGTATGCGCGTCGCTCAGTCCCCGCCTGAAGCTGAAGCGCGCCGCCGAAACGATGCGCGGCGTGTGCGGTATGCTGGTGGGTGCGGCGCTGGTAATCACGCTGGGCGCGATAAAGATAAACGGTTCGCTGGGCGCGGACGTGGACGGCGTGTCGGTGCGCGCCGCCAAATACGCGCTGGACAATCTGGTGCCGGTGGTGGGCGGCGAGATAAAGGACACGGTCGAGGTAATGACCGCAGGCTGCCTCATGG
>USEE01000236.1 GCA_900553645.1 uncultured Eubacteriales bacterium | reverse complement strand
CTGGCGCAGGTTAACGAATTCATGTACTGGAACGACGTGCCGGGCGATATACTGGACGAGCTGTACGACGCGGTTAACAAGTCGTTGGACTATGCAAAGTCGCACCCGGACAACTATCGCGTTGACCCGGGATATGTTATGTTTACCAAGAAGTCTATCGAATGCTATATGGGCCGTGTTAGTGTTAGTGAAATGATGGAGGAGTACGAGCAGCGTCAGCGCGAAAGCGATATGAACAGCTATGACTTCATGAACATTGACGCAAACCTGCTGCCGCTGATATTCACGCTGTGGATGTGCCGCCGCCATCCCGAAAAGACCGCGGAATGTACCGAGTTTTTGCGCAGCGAGCAGAAGCGCACGTTTGAATACATCCGCAACGCGCGCGACAACGGCGCGTATCACACCATGCAGCGCTTCTTCAGCTACATAATGACCAACTACATCGAGGTAGAGGGCGGCGTTCCGTTTAAGGAGTATTACGAGAACGCGCTTATCGCCATGCAGCCCACGCTGTATGTGCACAGCTGCATGACGGCCAAGATCTCCACCGCCATACTCGATACGCTTTACGAGCATAAGCCCGAGTTGCTTATCCACGTAAACGGTTATCATACCATGGAAGAAGTGAAGGAGCATTACGTTGACATACGCAGATTCCTGTGGAACTGCTGCATGATGCACGACGTGGGCAAGATGGTATGCCTCGACACGGTAAACCTGTTCCAACGTATGCTGTTTTCGGATGAGTTCGAGCTTATCAAGCTTCACCCCGCGATGGGGCATGACATACTCGTCGGGCGCGCGTCCACGCGGCCGTATGCCTACGCGGCGCTGTACCATCACAAGTGGTACGACGACAAGGGCGGCTATCCGTCGGACGTGTCCTACATAGGCGTGGAAAACGCGATACTGTATCAGATAATCACCTGCTCGGACTGCATCGACGCGGCTACCGATGCTGTGGGGCGTACCTACATATCGGGCAAGACCATCGACGATATGGTCGCGGACATGCGCATAAACGAGGGCCGCATGTTTAATCCCGATCTGGTGGGACTGTTCAGCGACAAGAAGCTGTATAGCCGCGTGGAGGAGCTGGTTACGCGCGAGCGCGAAAGCACGTACTATTCGGTATTCAACCGCGCCGAGCGCGAAGCGCGCCAGAACGCGTGATGAAGTAAATTTAGCCCGTCTTTATCGGCAATGCCGGTAAGGGCGGGCATTTCCTTTTTTGGCAGGCGCAACCTAATCAGGTGGGAACAAATGCCTTAAATGTCTTAAACGCCTTAACGCAATTCGATTTTAAGGCAGAAATTGCCGGTTTGCGTAGGCGTGACTTTGCACAATATATGTACGCGAAAGCCGCGCGCACGCAAAAACGCGGCGCGTGAAAGGCGGCGCAGGCGAAACATGAAGCGGATGAGCGCACTGATAGGCGCGGCGGTAATAGCGGACGGACGGCGCGCGGGCAGGGTAAGCGGCGTGGTGCTGGAGGGCGGGCGGCAGCTTGTAGGCGTGCTGATAGAAGGCGCGCTGGGCGGCAGCCGGGTAATATCGCTCGGCCAGATCGACGTGATCGGCGACGTGTCGCTGCAATGCTCGGGCAGGGGCGAACGCGCGGGCGGGGACTGTCAGTTCTCGCCGGGGCGCGCGCTTACGACCAGCGGGCGGCGTCTGGGGCGGGTGAGCGATCTTATGATAGACGAATCCACCGGCCGCGTCGCGTATATAGAAATATCGCGCGGCTATATCGACGACCTTATGGGCGGGCGCATAATCTGCGGCGAGTTTTCGCTAAGGCCGCAAACCGGCGACGCGATCGTGGCCGACGCGTTTTATGAATGCGGCGGCCGCGGCGCGCCGGGAACGGCGAAAATCGGAGAGGAGGACTTAATATGAACGGTATGGCAAAGGGCATGGTAATGGGTTCGATAATCGGCGTGGCGGCGATGACCGCGCTCAGCGCGACTTCACCGCGCGCCATGCGCAAGCTGGGTCGCGACGCGATGCGCATGAAGCACGACATGGCGCGCAGGATGGACAAGCTCATGATGGGCAAGTAAGCGCGCCGCCATGCGGCATGTCAGTACGGCAAAGAGCCGCGCGCGCGTAATGCGGCGCGGCTTTTGCGGCGGGAGGGGGGCGAAGTCATGATTGCTGACTGGCTGCGCGTGCACAGGCGGGCGCTGGCGGCGTTTGCGGGTTTACTGGCGGCGGCGTTTATGTTCAGGGGTGTGCTGAGCATGTTGATTGTGCTGTGCCTGGGCGGCGCGGCGCTGGCGTTTGTGATGCTGCCGCTGGTCAAGCTCCTGTCGCGCCGCATGAAGCGCACGGCGGCGATACTGACGGCGTTCGGGTGCGTGGCGCTTTTAATTATCGGTGCAGTATTCATGATTGTGCCCACGATAATCGATCAGGCGCGGATATTGATCGAATCCCTGCCTGACATGTGCGCGGGGCTTACAGAATTTACGGAGCGGATAAGCGCGCATGTCGAGGGCTTTTTAGGCGAGGGCGCATTGACCGACGGCCTGAGCCAGCTTCCGGGTCAGGTATCGGGCATGATAAGCACACTCCTTAGCGGCGCAGGCGGCATGGCGGGCGGCATAGCCGACGGCATAGGGCGGCTATCACTGATAGTGATACTGGCCTACTATTTCCTGAAAGACCGCGAACGAATGCTGATGCAGCTTGAACTACTGCTCCCGAGTTCAATCCGCGCGCGAGTAATCGAGGCAGGCGGCGCAATCCAGCGCGAGTTAAGCGGTTATGTACGCGGCCAACTGCTAATCTCGCTGATAGTAGGCGCGATAACGGCGGCGGGTCTTGCGATACTGCGCATACCGGCATTTCTGGTATTGGGTCTGATAATGGCGGTATTCAACTTAATACCATATTTTGGCGCACTGTTAGGCGCAATCCCAACTGTGTTATTGACATTAAACATGGGCTGGGCAAAGCTGCTTGAAGTAACAATAATGCTCTTCCTGACCCAACAAGCCGAAAACATGCTAATCGCGCCGCGTCTGACCGGCCGCACGACCGGCCTACACCCAGTAGCGGTAATCCTCGCTTTAACGGCGGGCGGCTACTTAGGCGGCATGGTGGGCATGGCATTTGCAATACCGGGCGCGATTGTTATACGAGGGGTATTTCGAGAGGCGAGCAGGGTGAGGGAGACGGGATAGGAACGTGGGGGACGTGTTCCTTCTTTTTAGAGAAAAAGAAGGAACCGAAGAAAAATCGATTTTGTCTTTCTTTCGATATGCCACTTATATTCGGTTTTGGGGTTACGGTTTTCTTTACAAGAGAGGCGGCGCGTGCTTACTGCTTTAATTGGCCTACTCACTATGAGTCAGCGGCTTTTACTGTGTTCGATGCTTTACAGCTCCCGCATTTCGCTATTTTAAGCGATTCGTGATACCGCGAATCGGGATTGCTTGTTTAGGCATTTTTCGCCCACGCCATGTTCACCGCCACGCAAGCGGGGCGGCTCATTCCAGATTCGGGGCGCTGCCCGCACTTAACCATAAATCGAAGCTAAGTGCGGGAAGATGCCCGCCTGACGCGATCGGGCTGCATTCGCGGCGCTGCTTTGCCC
>USEE01000235.1 GCA_900553645.1 uncultured Eubacteriales bacterium | reverse complement strand
GACGCGCGCTTTAAGCCCGGCGCGCGCATACGCGACGCGTTCGGCCGCACGTTCACGATAACCGCGCTGACCGTAATCGACGGCATATCCGACGAAAACGCCGAGCGCTTTACCAGCTTTATAGTGACCGGCGCAAACGACATAGGCCGGCTGATTCAGTTCGCCGAATAACGCAAAGGGGAGAATAAATATTATGACCGATCTTGTAGCACAGGCAGTAGCCAAAATGGTGGAATTCTATAACGGCAATACGCACGACGTGTGCCACTTTATAAAGGTGCATTCCTACGCCGCGACGATAGGCCGCCTCGAGGGGCTGGATGAGGAAACGCTGACCACGCTGGAGCTGGCCGCAATAGTCCACGACATAGCCATACCGCTGTGCCGCGAAAAATACGGCAGCGCCGACGGCAAGCATCAGGAGCAGGAAGGCCCCGCACTCGCGCGCAAATTCATGCAGGAGCTGGGCGTGGACGAAAAGCGTACCCAGCGCGTCGAATACATGGTGGGGCATCACCATACATACACGAACGTGGACGGTGTGGACATGCGCATACTGCTGGAGGCCGACTTCCTCGTAAATGCTGATGAGGGCGGCCTGCTAAAGCCCGCCATTCGCCAGATGCGCGAGCATGTATTCCGCACGGCGACGGGTGTACGGCTGCTCGATTCGATCTACTCGCTGGATAAGGAATAAGCGCTTAAAAAAACGATTCCCGCCTGAAAACATGCCTTTTGCGCATGATTAAGGGCGGGATTTTTTGCGTATAGGGCAGAAAGCGGCGCGGATAGTACTTTATTTGCTTTGCAAGCAACAGAGACGCGCACTGAAACATGCCTGAATATACCGGGTGTTCAGGCATAAAAAAACGGGCGGGAACGAATCCCGCCCACTTGCTCTTATAAAGCTATGCGATTACGCAGCGGCTTCAACCTCAGCATCCGCCGGGTAAAGTATCTCGGCGAACTCGCACATGGCCTGACCCAGACGCGGGCCGGGACGCTGGGACATGTTGGGATCGACGGCGTACACGGCGCCGTTCTTTACCGCGCTCAGCTCGGCATACTTGGCGTCGGACTTGAAAGCCTCAACCATGCTCTCGTCGCCGGGTACGAGTATAACGTCAGGATCGGCTTCCAGCAGCTTTTCAACCGAGATGCTCTGCCAGCCTTCGCCCAGATCGGCTGCGGCGTTGGTGGCGCTCAGGTCGGTGATGATGTCGTCAACGAAAGTGCCCGTGCCGCTGGTCCAGTCGCCGTACTCGCCAAAGCTCAGTGCAAAATACACGCTGGGCTTGTCGCCGTCTGCGGGAACCAGAGCTTCGGCGGCGGCCTTGTCCGCGTCCATCGCGTCAACCACGCTCTGGCCGTCAACGCCCACGCACTGGCCGACCATCAGTATGGAATCCTGCACGCTTGCATAGTCGGCACCGGCCACGGCCACTACCTTGATGCCCAGCTTGTCCAGCTGGTCGATAGCGTCCTGCTGCAGGTTGTCGTCGGCGAACACTACGTCCGGCTCAAGCGATACGATCAGCTCAACGTTGGGGCTGGAATAGGTGCCAACCTTGTTTTCGATGGCGGCGGCCTCGGCCGGGTAGTCGCTGTACGTATCAACGCCTACAACCTTGTCGCCCACGCCCAGCGCGAACAGTATCTCGGTGTTGCTGGGAGACAGCGACACTATCTTCTCGGGCACAGAGTCGATAGTGACCGTGCGGCCCAGCGCATCGACTACATCGACCGGCTGCGCCTCATCGGCCATCGCGCCCAGCGGGCACAGCGCCATTACCAGCGCCAGTACGAGCGCCATGAAAACGCTCATCTTCCTTACCATAACGGTAACCTCCTTTGGGGTTATAACCCCGGCGGCATATGCCGCATATGTGTTGGACGGACAGGCCGTCCGCACGCATATAGCCCGGGCTTTTTCAAATGCTAGGGCCGCATTTAAGCAAACTCACCCACGCACGAAAAAGCATCAGCTTAACCTCCCACCGAGGAAAGCCGGGTTCAGCCGCACGGGCAGGTCTCCTGGCTCGGCATCATCCTCAGGCGGCCCTTCCCGGCTTGCGCCAGTGGCTCGCCGCCCTCGTCCGCCATACAGTAGCGGGGGCTGCAGCGGCATTTAACCGCTTTCCCTTTTCACTCCGCGCATGGCGGAGCACCCTTGCGACATATATGCAATTGCGCAGTTATCATAGCACTTTTAGCCGCGCTGTACAAGCACATTAAAGTGTAAAAACGGATAAGGTTTATGCCGCCGCGTTGCTTATTGCAAGTGCCGCGCCCGATACTATTAGCATTATTATGACCACGCGCTTAACCATGTCCTCGCGCAGGAACGACGCGCACTTCATGCCTGCCCACAGCCCGGCTAACATTGCGGGCGCAAGCAGCAATGCTTGCTTTAAGGTACTAAGCGTAATTATGCCTACTATCGAATACATGACTATCCGAAACGTATTTTCGACGATGAACACCACGCACAGATTGCCGCGGAAGGCGCTGGAATCGTCGGTAACGCGGCTCATATACGCCGCCAGCAGCGCGCCCACGCCGTACAGCCCGCACAGCAGTCCCGAAATCAGCCCTATCGCGCCCAGCACGATGCGGTTGGATTTCATCGCAGACTTCCTGCGCCCGCGCAGCAGCATCTCCGCGCCGATAAGCATTATCACAACGCCGAACGCACACTTAATCAGGCGCGCGTCCGCGGTTTTCAGCAGCATTATGCCCGGAATATTGCCTGCCAGCACCAGCGCCGCCAGCGGCAGGCATACCTTCCAGTCGATGCTCCTGCGCTCGCGCACGGCCATGATTACGTTGCTGGGATAGCCCAGCAGCAGCTCCACCGGCGATATATTCACGTTGTCCGCGCCGAAGCTGAGTATGCTCGTAAACACAAGCGTATTTGCAAACCCGCACAGCCCCTTGACGAAATACGCCGCGACCGCCGCTACGTACATCAGCCACATAATTCAGTCCCTTTCCAAGATTTATTTCCCGCAAACAGTATAGCATTATGTGCCAAAATGCACCATACGCAAAAACTATATAACATGAAAAAACCTTAAACCTCACTGCAAGAGGCGCATTTTTGTTGTATAATATGGGCATGTATTAATACGAAAGGCGGCGAAGCGCATGAAGATAGACCTGACATGCCCGATAGAGGTTACGCATACCGAGGTGCTGTCCGATGATCGCGGGCGCTGCCGGGGGTATTTGGACATAATCAACGTGAGCGAACACCCGATTCGCCGCATGGAGGGTCATGCGCGCTGGCTGAGCGAAACCGGCGCGCTGCTGAGCGAGGTGGATGTGGTATTCGACGGAATGCGCCTGATGCCGCACACCCGTGCACAATTGACTGTCGCGGGCGAAATACCGGCGGCCGACGACATAGTATTCGAGCCGGGCGAGATAGCGTTTGCCGATTTCAGCAAGGGCTGGACGCAGGACGATTCCGAAGTGGTTGAATACGACTTTAAGCCCGAACCGCCCGGACCGGGGCGCGACCGGCTGCGCGGGATAGCCGGACAGGACGCGGTGTGCTATCCGCAGATGCGCGGGCGCGACTGGGTGTGCGTGTGCGGGCGGCTGAATCCGGGCAGCAGC
>USEE01000234.1 GCA_900553645.1 uncultured Eubacteriales bacterium | reverse complement strand
TCGCTAAAGCATCCAAACTCTCGCTCTCTCAAATCTACTGACTGTTCTTTGCTTTTTTCATTCAATCAGGTGTTCTCTGATTGAATGCTCTCTTCTGTATCGTTTTCAAGGATCGTCTGCCTTTCAAGTTCCTCACTCTGTTCCGCTCTGCGGTTCAGTGTGCGGCGCTCGCTGACAGCTCATATATAATACCATACTTCGCCGTGGTTTGTCAATACCTTTTTGAGCATTTTTTCTGCTTTTTTTGAACTTTTTCCCGGTTTTCTTCCCGCAAGCCACTCTTGGGGCATTTTCGGGGCTTACATGGGCATCGCCGCGCGGCATACCTGCGGTTTTTGCATATTGCGCCGCAGGTCGGGTACAAATCGGGCGGCAAGCCTGACGCCTGCCGCCCGATTTATCTCTTCCTATATATTATACGCCCATTGCGCGCGTCAGTCGTCCTTGCCCGGCAGCGGTATGCGGTCCAGACTTACGACCGGCAGCCCGCGATACTCTGTGCGCTCGTCGCCCTCGATAAGCGCGCACGCGACCACGCAGATCTCGACGCCTATCTTTTCGGCCAGCTCCATCGCGGCGCTTATAGTGCCGCCGGTGGACACCACGTCGTCGAGGAAGCACAGGCGCTTGCCCTGAAACTGGGCGTACTTTTCGCGGCCGATCCACAGCTCCTGCTGGCCGTGGGTGGTTATCGACTGCGCCTTTACGCCCACCGGGTCGAGCATGAAGCTCTTGCGGCTCTTGCGCAGTTCCAGATAGCGCTTGAAGCCGTATTCGCTCGTTATGGCCTGGGTCAGGCCGCAGGACTTGGTCTGCACCGTCATGAAGCCGTCGAATTCGTAGGGCGCGAGCTTCTTTTTCAGTTCGCGCGCCGCCACGCTGTTCCACTCGGCCTCGCCGGTCATGTCGAACGAATATATCTTAAAGCCGCCGCCTATGTCCATAAGCGGCAAATCCACCGGGTAATCGGGCGCAAGGTGTATGCGATAGGTGCTCTCCCACTTCATTTAGCGCTTCCCCCTTTACACAAGACCCACGTAAACGCCCAGATAGCGCACCAGCACGCCCACCACCATGCCCAGGAAGGGGTTTTTAGACCACGCGGTAACGCCCAGCGCGATGTAGCCGCTCATGGAATTGTCGGACGCGGCGACGGTGGCGAGGTTGGGCGCGAAGGTCAGCGCAAAGCCGATCACCAGCAGGAAGCCCGATATGCTCTGCGCGGGCAGGTAGCGGCCCAGCCGACCCACCAGACCCGTCAGTATCAGCACGGCCATGGCGATCATGAACACTATGCCGCACGCTACCGGCCACGGCGCGCCCGCGGTGCCCGATATTATCGCCTCTATGGGCGGGCCGCCGAATATGGCGCTGGGCACGTCGGCCAGCGAGTTGATTATGGACAGGTGGTCGAAGTTCTGCTGAGTGCCCGCGATGCTGGCGGTTATGCCGCCGAAGGATATGTTCGCGCCCACGTTGAGCATCATTATGCTCAGCGCGCTCAGTATCACGGTCGCGTTTATGGTGGGCTTTATAAATTTAAAGTCGCTCCAGTATTCCTTTTTCCAGAAGCGCCATTCGCCGCTCATTTCGACGGGCTTGCGGCCTTCCTCGACCACAGTGCTCAGATCGACGCGGCGCTTTTGCAGGAACAGGAAGTCCGCCGTGGATACCGCGACCGATATGAATATCGTCCATACGACCTTGTTGCCGTCGTTAATGAACAGCGCGTATGCGATTATCGCCGATATCATGGAAACCAGAGTCACGCGGCGCTCCTGCTTGAGCATGTCCCACGACACGCCCGCGAGCATGAGGCCCACGCCGCTCATCATGCCGGACACGACCGCCGTGCCCGCAAAGTCGGCGATCCTGGTAACGCCGCCGCACAGGCCCAGTATCACCATGAATACGGCCGCGAGCAGTACGGCACTCACGTTGTTGCGCAGGTCCTTATCCACGCTGGCCACGGTTATGGTCTCCGCCTGGCTGGATATGGGCGTGACCGAGCCGGTCACGAGGTTGCCGAACGCGCCCACCAGATACGCAAAGCCCGCGGGTTTAAGCGCAAATCCGCGCGCCTGTGCGTAAAGCAGCTGCGGCACGCCGTTGATTATAACCGCGATCACCGCCAGCAGGAAGGGGCCAATGTTCATCCAAAAGTCCACAGGTATTCACTCTCCCCAAAAAGTACTGCCCCTATATTATACGCCTTTATTCCATTAAGGCAATACGTTTTCCGCTCTTTTTAGGCTTTTAATGTTCAAATATTCGTTTTTTTCAGCTTTTTTCGGTCATTTGATATCGAATAGCGCCTTATGCGGGCGCTTTATACGAACATCACGCTTATTTATGGGATTTGGGGCGCGCCTGCGGTTTGGCCATGGCGTGGCGATAAAGGCGTTATCGGCCAAAGGCTTTCGGCCTGCGCGCGTCATTTTACGCGCCGCAGCGCTTGAACGCGCGCGCGCTTAATAGTATAATCAGCATATACGCTTACACGGAGGTATGTAAATGACGCTTCAGCAGATGCGCTACATCGCCACCATCGCCGACACAGGCAGCATAAACAAGGCGTCCGAGCTGCTCTACGTATCCCAGCCCAGCCTTACCGCCGCGATACAGGAGGTCGAACGCGAGGTGGGCTTCGCGGTGTTCCACCGCGGCGGGCGCGGCGTTACGCCCACCGCCGACGGGCAGGAGCTGATCGTGTACGCGCGGCAGGTGCTGATTCAGTACGAGACGCTGAGCGAGCGCTTTCTGAAGCCGGGCGGGCGCAAGAAGCGCTTCGGCGTATCGACTCAGCACTATTCGTTCGCGGTCAAGGCGTTCGTGAACATGGTGCGCGCGTACGACACCGCCACATACGACTTCGCGATACGCGAAACGCGCACGCAGGACGTGATTCGCGACGTGGCCGGGCTGGTCAGCGAGGTCGGCATACTGTACCTGTCCGACTTCAACCGGCCGGTGCTGAGTAAGCTGTTTTCGTCCAACGGGCTTACATTTCATCCGCTGGCGCGCTGCCGGGCGTATGTGTATATAAGCCGGTCGCACCCGCTGGCGGGCGAAAGCGCTATTTCGATGGCGCAGCTGGCCGACTATCCGTGCCTGTCGTTTGAGCAGGGTGCGGGCGCGTCGTTTTACTTTGCCGAGGAGATACTGACCACGCGCGAGTATCCGCGCACGATACACACGACCGACCGCGCGACCAACCTCAACCTAATGATCGCGCTGAACGCGTACACGCTGTGTTCAGGCGTGATAAGCGAGGAACTGAACGGCCCGGAGTATGTGGCTGTGCCCTTCCTGAGCGACGACGAAAACCAGAACAGCGTGATGGAAATCGGATACATAACGCGCAAAAACGCGCTGCTGACCGAGCCGGGGCAAAGGTACGTCGAGGAAATTCAGCGCTATCTGCACGCGCACGCGGAGCGGACGGAGTAGTTTGCTTAGGGCTGCACATTTTCAGGCAGAAAAAGTTTTCTTCCGATTTGACGGTTTTTGCAATTTACGCTATAATAGACGTACCTCGCTTGGCAATCTTCATCAGATCACCGCGCAGGGGCTAGCTGCACGGTGATTACTTTTTGCCTACATAGAAAAAATCGCCAACAGCGTTGACGATTT
>USEE01000233.1 GCA_900553645.1 uncultured Eubacteriales bacterium | reverse complement strand
CGCTATGTCTATATTGTCCACAGGAGGACGTTCGAGGCTGTTCTTGCGCTCAAGCACACGTTCCAGCCAGCCGTCCGCTTCGTCCTCGCCCGGCGTAAACTCCACAAAGTCGCCTACCGTCGGCGTTATCTTCTGCCTTCTGAGCGAGCCGCGCGCGCGCAGGGTGTACTTTTCGCCCTCGCACAGCGCGGTATAGAACCCGCCCACTCCCTTTACAATGCGCCCCGTCAATACGATTATCCTCCGCTATTCAAACATGACCGTTTCCTCGGCCACCTGCTTATCGCCCACGTACACGCGGAATTCGCGCGAGCCGGGCGTGGAACGCTCCAGTGTCAGCGTAAGCCGCATGGAGCTGGTCGGCGCGGCCTCGCCGCTGTACACTTCTTCCTCGGTGCCGTCCTCCTCGACCAGAACGGCGCGCACGGTCGTCGTAGGTTCGCCAGTTTCAACCGCGAACTTCACGTCGATCATGGCGGTATACACGTCGGGCGGCGCAGCGAACAGCGTGAGCGTCACGTCGCTGCCCCTGAGCACGCGCGTGCCCACTGCCGGGCTGATGTTCATGACGTTATCCACCTTGCCGTCGGCCGACGGATAGTAGACGCGCGCCGTTACTTTAAGTCCCAGCGCTTCGAGTTCAGCCGTAGCCTGATCCACTGCTTCGTCGATTACATTTGGGATTTCGACGCTGGAGCCGCTGATTTCAAGCGTAACTCCGTCGGACGGGACTATCCAGTTACCCGCCTCGGGATCCTGCCCCACGACCGTGCCCGTCTCAAGGTTGGACACGACAAGCTTTTCTTCCTTAATAGGTATCGACAGCGCGTCCAGCTCGCGCACCGCCTCGGCGCGCGAACCGCCGGTAAGCACCGGCACCATGACCATGTCCATGCCCTTGGATACGGTAAGTATCGCGCGGCTGCCGCGCTCGACGCCCGTACCCTTGGTGGGCGACTGGCTTATGACCACGCCCTTGGGAATTTCGTCGTGATACGCCTCGATTATCGTCGTGCTTATGTCGTACTGTTCAAGTTCGCTTTCGGCCTCGTCCAACGTCATATTAATCGTGTTGGGCATGGGCACTGTGCTGCCTGACCCCAGCCTTGACAGCGCCAGCACAAGTATCGACGTAAGCAGCGCCGCAACTGCCGCGCTTATCGCGACCATCGTCCATATGCGCGTCTGATGGCGATGCTTGCGCTTCTTGCGCCGGACGGGGCGCTTCGGCTCGTGCTCGCCGTCGACGAATCCGCCGCTGGGAGAGCGCAATGCGTGCCTGAGATCAGCCGCCATTTCGGCCGCCGACTGATAGCGCCGCCGGGGATCCTTTTCCATCCCCTTTAATATAACCTCCTCCAGCGCGTGTGAAACAGCCGATTCAAACTGTCGCGGAGGTATGGGCGCTTCCTTTATCTGCTTGACCGCGATTGCGGTGGGCGTTTCGCCGTCAAACGGCACGCGGCCCGTGACCATCTCGTACAGCATAACCGTGACCGAGTACAGATCGCTCTGCTCGTTTGCGGCAAAACCGCGTGCCTGCTCGGGCGATATGTAGTGTACAGAGCCCAGGACCTCGCTGGTGTTTATTGTATTGCCCAGATCCTTCTGCTGCGCTATGCCGAAGTCGGACACCTTGACCGTGCCGCTGTCGGCCAGCAGTATGTTCTGCGGCTTTAAGTCGCGATGGATTATGTGGTGCTTATGCGCGTGGTTGACTGCGGCCAGTATCTCCAGCGTTATGTTTATCGCTTCCTGCGGCGCGACGCGGCCGCGCTGGGCGATGAACTGCTTTAGCGTATAGCCCGGCACGTACTCCATGACTATATAGCGCACGTCGCCGTCCTGTCCCACGTCCATCATGCTGATTATGTTTGGGTGGTCCAGCCGCGACACGGCGCGCGCCTCGTGCTCGAATCGCTTGACGAACGCGGGATCGCCCATCAGTTCCTTGCGCAGCACCTTGACCGCAACGTCGCAATGGCGCTTTAGGTCGGTCGCGCGGTATACCACCGACATACCCCCGGTGCCTACGACCTCCTGAAGCACGTAGCGGCCGCCCAAAGTGACCGTGCCGTTCATGCCTCGCCCTCCCCGTCATACGCAAGAACCGCGGTTATATTATCCGTGCCGCCGTGCTCCAGCGCGCCCGAAAGCAGCGCTTTCAGTTGCTCATCCGGTGCGCCGCTTGCAAGGATTAACGCAATCTCGTTGTCGGTCAGCATGTTAGTCAGGCCGTCGGAGCAGATCAAATACACGCTGCCCGGAGTGCGCTCGAATGCTGCGGTGTCAATTTCCACGCTGAGGCGGGTGCCTATCGCGCGCGTTATCAGATTGCGTCTGGGGTGCGTGCGCGCCTCGGCCTCGCTGATTTCGCCCAGATCGACCAGCTCCTGCACATACGTGTGATCGTGCGACAGGTGCGTGAGCTTACCGCCTTCAAATTTGTACAGACGGCTGTCGCCAACGTGGCCCATCAGCACTTTTTCATCCGTCCACCATATCGCGGTAAGCGTCGTGCCCATGCCTGTGTATTCCGGCTTATCCTGAGCCAGTCGGTACACGTCGATATTGGCCTCGCGTATAGCCTCGCGCAGCATCTCCTGACCGGGATTCGCGCCGTCCAGCGAGCGGCGCATTGAATCGATCGCCATGCGGCTGGCCACCTCGCCCGCCAGATGCCCGCCCATGCCGTCGCACACCAAAGCGAAGTTTTCGCCGCGCTCGGGTATGAAGCAGCAGTCCTCGTTGCTCTCGCGCACGAGTCCCTTATGGGTTATCGCATAGCATTTCATCAGGCATCCCCCTCTCCTGCGTCGGGCGCGCCGCTGCCTATGTACGCGCGGCGCAGTTGGCCGCACGCGCCCTCGATATCGTCGCCCATCTCGCGGCGGCGCGACACCGATATGTGCAGGTGCTTCAGTTCGTCCTCGAACGCGCGCATTTCGCCTTCATACGGCGCGCGCAGATCGCGTTCGGGCACGTCGTTTAGCGGGATCAGGTTCACATGGCACTGCATACCGCGCAGCCGGGCCGCCAGCTCATGCGCGCTTTCGCGGCTGCAATTAACGCCCGACACCAGCGCATATTCAAATATCACGCGCCGTCCGGTCTTATCGATATAGTTGCGGCACGCCGCGAGTATATCGTCCATCGCGTATTTGTTGGCAATGGGCATCGTGCGGCGGCGAACCTCGTCGTTAGGCGCGTGCAGCGATATGCACAGCGTGACCGGCAGACCCTCGTTTGCCAGATCGTATATGCGCGACACCAGTCCGCAGGTGGACAGCGACACGCCGCGCAGCGACATGTGCAGGCCGTCCTCGCGGTTCAGCAGCCGCAGGAACTTAATCACGTTGTCGTAATTATCCAGCGGTTCGCCGCTGCCCATCAGCACGACGTTTGATATGCGCGCGTCGGGGCCGTCGGTCTCGTGCAGATGGCCGTTGACCGCGATTATCTGGCCCAGCAGCTCGCCTGGGGTCAGATTGCGCACGCATCCCTCCAGCGTGGACGCGCAGAACTTGCAGCCCATACGGCAGCCCACCTGCGTGGACACGCATAGTGTGTTGCCGTAATTATAGCGCATCGTTACGCCTTCGACTATGTTGCCGTCCTGAAGCTCGTACAAGTATTTTTCGGTGCCGTCCAGCTTGGATACCACGGATTTGAGTATG
>USEE01000232.1 GCA_900553645.1 uncultured Eubacteriales bacterium | reverse complement strand
GTCTACATACTGGCACCCGCCGTAATAGCGCTTGCCCGGATAGCCCTCGGCGTATTTGTTGGTCAGGTGGCTGCCCATCGCGGCCATTACGGCGGGGGAGACGAAGTTCTCGGATGCGATAAGCTCGATGTGATCCCTCTGACGCCCCAGTTCCTGCTCCATTGCGGCGGCGACGAGCGGATCGGCTGCGCGCAGCGTGCGAAAATCTATCATATGCAATGCCTCCTGATGCGTATTGTAGGCTGAATGATCGTTCGGAAAACCCATCTACATTATAGCGCATATGCCGCCGCATGGCAACAGTTCAGTCGATTATTAACCTCGACTTTGAACTATAAGCCGCTCAAAATAAAGAAATAAAATGCAGAAGCGGCGCAAAAAATCCGCTTATTATGCATGACACTTGGTTCAAATAGGCAAATAAATGCATTTGCAGCGCACACCCAATTTAAAACCTGCAAAACAGGCATGTGGAACCGAAATGAACGTATATGCGCGGCAACATGGCTTTGAATGCGAATGATTATATAAAATGCAATCGATAAGTTCGTATAAAAAGCCGCGCGCGATTTGCCTTGCCCCGCCCAAAGAAAAACCGCCGGGAACGCACTGCCCCCCGGCGGATAAACAAATATTACGTCTCCCTCAGCACCGGCTGAAGCGGCAGTCCAGTCAGCTTTCTCAGCCTCAGCCCGTTGCGCGGCGTCACGTACATATAGTAGCACTTCGACTGCCGCTCGAAGTACCACAGATTGCCCGCGCATCCGCTGGCGCGCATAAGCTCGGCCATGCGCTCGAAGTAGTCGTTAAGCTGTGCGCCGCCGGTATCGGTGCGCAGCCGCCACTTCTGCTGTTTGCCGCCCTGTACAAATTCCAGCGCCGCGGGGCGGCCGTTTCGGTCGTTGTGCTGCACCACCGCGCCGAAGTGCAATTGCCCGCGCGTCATGCGCTGTATGCACGCCGTCAGCTCGACCAGCAATCGCTTGTCAGTGTAATCGCGATAGTCGTACAGGAATATGTCGTCGCTATAAGGCCGAATCTCGCCGTCTACGCGGTCAACGCCGCATAAAAACCACATCAGCCCTTCCCAGCCCATGCGCCTTAGCCGCGCGGGGCGTATGCCCTCGTCGCGTATTACGTCGCGCAGCAGGTAGCCCGAGTTCATCCTAAGTCCGCGCTGAGCCAGCTGCACAAGCTGGTCGCGTACCTCCAGATACTCATGCTCGCGCAGGTCAGCGCGAGCGCGCGGAGTCATGAATATGCGCGCACAGCTCTGTGCCGCGCGGTCAAGCATATCATGCACGCCGCCGCGCACCGACTCGGACTCATAGCCCAGCTGTTCGACCAGCTCCGGGTCAAGCTCTACCGACTCGTCGTCGCCGAACAGCGGCTCGTCCTCTATCGGCGCGGCAGGCGCTTCGGCTATCTCGGGCAGTTCGTCTTCATCAGTGCCCGCCAGCGGCGCGGCGAATGGGCTGTCCGAATCGCCCTCGGCTGCGCCCTCGCCGTCCGTGTGCGTAAGCGCGTCCATCTCGCTGGCGCGCGCAAGTTCGTCCTCGCGCTCGTAAAGCTCGTCGTCGTAATCAGGCTCAGGCACAGGGAAGAAGGCCAGCCCGGTTGCAGACTTGATCTCAAACACGTCGCCTGATGTACGCGCGATTACATAGCAGCCGCCTTTGATTTCGTAAAAGTACAGTCCCAACTGCGCGCCGCAGCGCATCAGATATTCGCTTATGTGTGACAGCAGCCGCACGCCGCTCACCGTCATGCGCCATTCGTCCGAGGGCGAATTGATTACCGTATCGCCCACATGCGCGCTGGTCAGGTTGGGGATGGTGGATATGCTTTCGTCGATTGCCGAGGGCACATGCCACTTGATGGGCGCGTCGGGCATGTCAAACTCTATGTCGGCGGCGATGTTGGCGCTTTTTATCAGCCGCTTTTTGTAGGGCCGGTATATGGCGCTGTACTTGATCGACATGTTGTCAGCGTGCAGCGGGCACTTGGCCAGCGCGCATACGTCGCGCATCAGCTTTGAAAGCGTCTGCACGGTGAGCGGCATTGTTGCGTCCACGAACAGTATATCGTCCGACACGCGCCGCCCGGCGTGCGAGTGTGCCGCCAATAGCGCCAGCATCCCAGCGTATCCGTCGTCGATCAGCTCCAGCACGCGCTTGCCCGCGAACTCGATCGCGTCATCTAGTGTATACTCGTCGCGCAGGCGCAGGCCGCAATGTCTTAACACCTGACCCATCTCGGCCACGCGCATCTGCGCAGCCTGTCGGGTTTGATCGTAATTCATATCCACAGCCTCCCATTTACGCGGCGTAATAAAATGCCTTTATACAGGCAGTAAAAAGCGATTTAAGGCGTTTGCACAGGCTTTTATATTTGGAAAGCCCTCAAAACCCGCCTGAACACACTCTAACGATTTTACTTCAAATGCGCACAAAATGCAATGCAAAAAGGGTTAACAAAAGGCCCCGCAACATTGCAGGGCCTTTGTGCAGAGCCACAATAGCTTATTAGCCAACAGCCGGAGCGTCGGTAGCAGTCTCGGGCGCATCGGTAGCGGCCTCGGGCGCGGTGGTAGCGGCCTCGGGCGCATCGGTAGCGGCCTCGGGCGCATCGGTAGCAGTCTCGGGCGCGGTGGTAGCGGTCTCGGGCGCGGTGGTAGCGGTAGTGCCGCCATTGCTGCCGCACGCGGCGAACGCAAACATAGCCATTACCAGGCAAACAACCAGAGCAACAACCTTAAAAGAACGCTTCATTGAGAAAACCTCCTTGACTAAAACGGAACAGTCAGTTTGTTTTTATCCCGTTCGGGATGCCAGTATTGTACAACATTATTTGGACGGTTCAGTTATGGCACTATTAAAAGTTAGGCTCAGGCTAAGTGCTTTTCTGCGGCGATAAAGTAACGAAATGCGGCAAAATTGCGCCAATTGACTGTGCAATCGGACTGTGCATACATGTACCGTCTGTTTATGTGAAAATCTGATATTCAGTGTAACAGAAGGCACACAGGCTGCGTCTTTTGAGTGAAAACCAAATGACGGGAGGTTATTCCATATGAAAAAGATGCTCTGTTTGCTGACTGCCATAATGTGCCTGCTTTGCATGAGCGTAAATTTGCCCGCACGTGCTGATGGGGACGCGGCCATACCTGGCGGCGCGCTGGGGCTGGACGTGCTGGGCGAGGTAAACGACGGCACGGGCATAGCTATCGTTTCGCCGCAAAGCCTGTATATCGCCCTTGGCATGGCGGCGCAGGGCGCGCGCGGCGATACGCTGAGCGAGCTGCTTTCGGCGCTGAACGCCGAAAACCTAACGCCGGATAATGCGAAGTTAGCGCTTGACGCGCTGAAGGCTGCGGACGTGAAGTGCGCCAACGCATACTTCAGCGCGGCAGATATATCGCTCAAGCCCGAATACACCGACGTGTTGAGCGATAGCTACTCTGCGCAGGGATTTGCGCTGGATACGGACGTGGTCGAGCGCGTAAACGACTGGGCTAGCCGAAACACCGACGGCATGATACGCGAGGTATTGAAGGATAAGCCGGACGATTCGGTAAAGCTCGTGCTGCTCAACGCGCTCATGCTCAATGCGAAGTGGCGCGTTCCGTTTAAGGCCGAAGCCACGTTTGACGGCGTGTTCCACGGCGCGGGCGGCGACGAGACCGTCGCCTCGTTCCAGGTGTGCACCGGCACCGGTTTCC
>USEE01000231.1 GCA_900553645.1 uncultured Eubacteriales bacterium | reverse complement strand
GATGACTTTGTCTCCTCTTTTTTTATTTGTTCACCCCTATGAATAATTTAGAGCCTATAATATCCCGGGTGACAGCTTGGCAGTCAAGATAATGGACTGCACACGCAGGGGCATATATAGTCGTAAGGGCATGGATGCAGAAACGGAACATGTTCTCAAGACAATAGGCATTCCGTATTACTACATCGAGTTCCTGAAGCATACTGTATACTTGTTTCCCAAATCACATTCGTTTGCATATACGCATACCATTTTGCGTCTGATGTGGTTTTGGATGCACTATCCGGACGAGTTTGTGCAGGTCACGGACTATGTAAGAAGCGATTTTGAAAAGCGCTTTGGGCCAATAGAGTGGTAACAATACCGCTCCAGCGCAAAAGCAGCTTAAAACAAGCAAAAAAAGAACTGATCTCGTTTCAGATCAGTTCTTTAGTGGAGATGAGGGGGGTCGAACCCCTTACCTCTTGAATGCCATTCAAGCGCTCTACCAGTTGAGCTACACCCCCATGGCTTGTATCAGCAATGCCGACAACGGTATTTATTATACCAGCATCGCACCGATTTGTCAATACCCAAATCGACATTTTTTTCAAAATAGTTGCTGCTCGCAAAACGCGCTTGCGCACCTTCGATAATATTTGACAGATCATCCCGCACGGTGTATATTTAATATGGGTACAAAACTTAGGAGGCTGCAAATGAAAAAGCAGTTTGTATGGATAATGACCGACTCCACGCGTTACGATATGCTGGGTTGCTATGGCAATCAGGATATGTGCACGCCCAACCTGGACGCGCTGGCGAAGGAAGGCGTGCGCTTTGACCGCGTATATACCGGCCAGCCGGTATGCGGCCCGGCGCGCTCACTGCTGTTCACGGGTCTTTACCCGCATGAAAACGGCTCGTGGGGCAACTCCATGCCGCTGGGTGCGGATGTCAAGACGCTGGGTCAGCGCCTGAGCGAGCGCAATATACCATGCGCCTACATCGGCAAGTGGCATCTGGACGGCGGCGATTACTTCGGCAACGGCATCTGCCCGGACGGCTGGGACAAGGATTACTGGTACGACATGAAGTGCTATCTGGATGAGCTGGGCAGCGATGCGGAGCGTTTCCGTTCGCGCGACAGCGGCATCTGCTATGAAAACGGCGGCATAAATGCGGACTACACCTATGGCCACCGCTGCGCCGATCGCGCGCTCAAGTACATCGACGCGCACGGCGACGAAGACTTCTTCCTGACCGTATCGTTCGACGAGCCGCACGACCCGTCGCTGTGCCCCGAGCCGTACGCGTCCATGTATCGCGAATATCTGTGGCCCGAGTCCGACGCGTGCTACGACACGCTGGAGGGCAAGCCTGAATATCAAAAGCTGTGGAGCGCACAGGCGGGCGGCACCGGCCGCCGCATGAAGGCTCCGCTTTTCCTGGGCTGCAACGCGTACATCGATACCGAAATCGGCCGCATAATCGATCACATCCACGCCACACTGCCCGACGCGGTGATACTCTTCACCTCAGACCACGGCGACGCGATGGCGGAGCACGGCCTGTATGCCAAGGGCCCGACCGTATACGATGGCATCGCGCGCGTACCGCTGATAATCTCCGGCCCCGGCTTCATGCACGGCGAGGTCATAAAGCGCACCGTGTCCCACGCCGACCTGCCGGCTACCGTGCTGGATTACATGGGTCTGCGCGTGCCCAACGCGTTCAGCGGCCATTCGCTGGTTGAGACGCTTCAGGGCGAGGAGGAGGACGCCAACGGCTGCGCGTTCGTCGAGTTCAACCGCTACGAGCGCGATCACGACAACTTCGGCGGCTTCCAGCCCATGCGCTCCATCGTGACCGATAAGTACAAGCTCTCGCTGTACCTGTGCGATACCGACGAGCTGTACGACATCGAAAAAGATCCCGACAATATGAATAACCTCATAAACGATCCTGAATATGCCGAGATTCGCAACGAACTGCACGATCGTCTGATTCAGTGGATGAACGAGACGCGTGACCCGTTCCGCGGCTATCAGTGGGAGTGCCGCCCGTGGCGTCCCGACAAGAAGCCCAGCTGGATGGTGGACGGCTGGACGCGCCAGTACAAGAACGATCCGGGCGAGTACCGTCAGCTGGATTACAGCACCGGCCTGACCATAAAGAAGACCTCGCGCCCCAAGTAAGTGCGGAAGGGGAGTGAGCCGTACATGGCGCACTTTTATCTGATACGTCATGCACAACCCGACTATGAACCATGTTCGACGCGCGGCTATATGGGGCAGGGCAGGGATTTGGCCCCGCTTACAGAAAAAGGCGTGCAGCAGGCAGAAGCCGCGGCGCACGATGCGCGGCTTAAAGACATTAAGCTGATCGTATCGTCACCTTATACGCGCGCGCTCCAGACTGCGGCGATAATATCCCGCATAACCGGCGCGCCGCTTACGATCGAGGTTGATCTGCACGAGTGGATACCCGACCTCACATTCCGGTTTTCGACTGGCGATGAGGCAGTGGCGCTCTGCGAGGATTTCAATCGTTGCCGCGGCGAATACCCGGCGGGCGAGACGCGCCGCTGGGAGACGCTGACCGCGCTGCGCAAACGCGTGCGCGCAGTGGCCGATAAATACGCGCATATGGGCGGCGTAGCGCTTGTAAGCCACGGCATGGCTCTGCGCACGCTTAGGACGATGCATGACGTGGGCTATGCCGAAATAGTCGAACTGGATTACAGTCCGGATATGCCTGACTGCGTATACTGGGATGAATAGAATGCAAAATTGCCCGGAGCTGGTGAGTGCTCCGGGCAATTTTTGCAATGGAAAGTTCTTTAAGGAAGTTTTGGAACTCTGCTTGAACAAGTACGTAAATGCAGCAAACGCGGGTATAGTCTGCGCCACATGTTTGCTCAACGATGCAGCCGTGATGCGAATTTTATCTTTAAGGCATATGAAAGGCATGTGAACATTCGACCTATCGGTAAGGCAGTCGCAAATGATTGTCCGGTCAAAGGCGCTAGGGCGGCACTTGCCATAATCAGTCTGAAAAACATAAAAGAATCACCCGCACGCGCGGCCAAGACCGCGGCATACGGATGATTCGCTTATTTGCTTTTATAGGCAGACAGACACAATCTGCTCAGCTAATTAGCGCACGATCAGGCTCTCGCCGGTCATCTCGGCGGGCTTCTGAACGCCCATGATGTCCAGCAGCGTGGGCGCAAGATCGGCCAGACGGCCGCCAGAGCGCAGCGACACGTTCTTCTCGGCGGGGTTGATGTAGATCAGCGGCACCGGGTTAGTGGTGTGCGCGGTGAAGGGCTCGCCGGTCGCGAGATCGACCATCTGATCGGCGTTGCCGTGGTCGGCAGTCACCAGCAGCGCGCCGTTCTGCTTCAACACGGCGTCCACAACCTTGCCTACGCACTCGTCAACCACGCGTACTGCCTTTTCGGCGGCTTCCATGATGCCGGTGTGGCCTACCATGTCGCAGTTGGCGAAGTTCAGTATCATCATGTCGTACTTGCCGGACTCGATGCGGCGCACGGCTTCTTCGGTTACGAGGTAGGCGCTCATCTCGGGCTGCAGGTCATATGTGGCAACCTTGGGCGAGGGGATAAGCGCGCGATCTTCGCCTTCATTGGGAGCTTCCACGCCGCCGTTGAAGAAGAAGGTTACGTGCGCATATTTCTCGGTCTCGGCGATGCGCAGCTGCTTGAGACCCTTGCTGGCGACGTACTCGCCCAGAGTGTTCT
>USEE01000230.1 GCA_900553645.1 uncultured Eubacteriales bacterium | reverse complement strand
TAGTCGCAACTGTTCTGTCCGTTGACACCAATCAGCCCCCGGAGATCCCCGCGATGATCGGTTCCTCCGTGGCGCTGAGCATAAGCGACATCCCCTTCGCAGGCCCCACAGGCGCGGTTAACGTGGGTCTGGTTGACGGCGAATACGTCATCAACCCCAACGACGAGCAGCGCGCCGCGTCCGACCTGAACCTGACCGTATCCGGTACCAAGGACGCGGTTATGATGGTTGAGGCAGGCGCAAACGAGGTTACTGAGGAAGTAATGCTCAAGGGCATACTGCTGGCTCATGAGGAGATAAAGAAGCTGGTCGCTTTCCAGGAGCAGATCGTGGCCGAGATAGGCAAGCCTAAGCGCGAATTCCCGCTGGAGCTGGTCGGCGACGACGTAAAGGAGGCCGTGCGCACCTTCTCCTACGACCGCATGGTATGGGCGTTCGATACCTTCGAGCGCTACGAGCGCGAGGCGCGTGAAGCCGTCGTGACTCAGGAAGCCCACGCTGAGTTTGACGCTCAGTTTGAGGGCCGCGAGCGCGAGATTGACGACGCGCTGTACGCCATCAAGAAAGAAATCATGCGCGGCAAGATCCTTGATGCAGGCGTGCGCCCCGACGGCCGCGCGCTGACCGAGGTTCGCCCGATATGGTGCGAGACCGGCATACTGCCCCGCACTCACGGCAGCGCCGTGTTCACCCGCGGCCAGACTCAGGTCATGACCGTGGTAACGCTGGGCGCTATGGGCGACGTGCAGGTGCTGGACGGCCTTAGCAACGAGGACACCAAGCGCTACATGCACCATTACAACTTCCCGCCGTACTCCACCGGCGAGGCCAAGCCCATGCGCGGCCCCGGCCGCCGCGAGATCGGCCACGGCGCACTGGCTGAGCGCGCGCTCGAGCCGATGATTCCGTCTGAGGAGGAGTTCCCCTACGCCATCCGTCTGGTCAGCGAGGTTATGAGCTCCAACGGCTCCACCTCTCAGGCTTCGGTCTGCGGCTCCACCCTGTCCCTGATGGATGCTGGCGTGCCGATCAAGCGTCCCGTTGCGGGCGCGGCCATGGGTCTTATCAAGGCTTCCGACGATTCGGGCAAGGTAGCCATACTTACCGATATTCAGGGTCTTGAGGACTTCCTGGGCGATATGGACTTCAAGGTCGCCGGTACCACCGAGGGTATCACCGCGATCCAGATGGATATCAAGATCAAGGGCATCGACGAGCCGATACTGCGTCAGGCTCTGCGTCAGGCGCACGATGCGCGCATGTTCATACTGGGCAAGATGCTCGAATGCCTGCCCGCGCCGCGCGATCATATGAGCAAGTACGCGCCCAAGATCACCCGCTTTACCATCAACCCCGAAAAGATCCGCGAGGTCATCGGCCCCGGCGGCAAGATGATAAACAAGATCATCGCCGAAACCGGCGTAAAGATCGACATCGAGGACGACGGCCGTGTGTATATCTCCACGCCCGACGAGGAAGCCTCGGCGCGCGCCCGCTCCATGATAGAGGGCATCGCCAAGGATCCGCAGGTTGGCGATGTGTTCCGCGGCAAGGTCGTGCGCATAATGCAGTTCGGCGCGTTCGTCGAGTTCGCCCCGGGCAAGGACGGCCTGGTGCATATCTCCAAGCTGGCCGACAAGCGCGTTGAGAAGGTTGAGGACGTCGTGAACATCGGCGACGAGCTGGAAGTTCGCGTGGCCGAGATTGACTCTCAGGGCCGCATCAATCTGGTGCGCAACGACATCACGTATACCAATAACGAGATGCCCGTGCGCCGCCCGCCGCGCCCGTCCTTCGGCGATCGTGACCGCCGCCCGCCGCGCAGGCCTAACAACTGATAATGGACTTAATCGGGCATGGACGCACGCGCGTTCATGCCTGATTTTATACCCGTACACGCAGATGGAACCGACTATATGCACACAGCAAGGAGGCAATCGCAAATGAAAAGCATATCCGAAATGCAAAGGCAGTCGGCAAACGTAAATATGCCTGAAAAGGCGGGCAGTATCGCGGACGCGTTCTGCCGCGCATACTATGCCGCGGGCGCGGTTGAACGCGCGCTGGGCACGCACGCGCCCGATAGGGGAGCGCATATGGCGATGGCCGCCGCGCGCGTGATGCAGATTGCAAACCTGCTGGACGCAGACCTGCAACCCGAAATCGAGCGCAAGATCGCCCGCAACCGCCGCCGCGTATATATAAAGGACGCCGATGGCATAACGCGCCGCGTGAGCGACGCTAAGGCCGACGAATCCGACATACCCGCAGGCGTGCCCATGCGCGAGCTTCAGCGCGCGGTATATCAGAATAAGGTGGATAAGGGCTTTAACATAACCGATATAAATCTGGAAATCTGTCTCATATACGGCGAGCTGAACGAAAGCTACGACGCATACCTCAATTCGCCCGAAACCGTGGGCGAGGAGCTGGCCGATGTGATGATATACCTGATGGGCCTGAGCGAGATAGTGGGTATCGATTTGCAGGCGGAGCTGGAACGCGGGCTGTATGAGGGCGCGGTTTAATCATTCGCTGTACGGGTATAATGGACTTAATTAAGTAAATGACAGGAGCGTGCTTATGTACGACAAAATCGTACTCGATAACGGACTATGTATAATCGGCGAGCGCATCGAGCACTTCCGCTCGGTATCCGCAGGCGTGTGGATCGGCGCAGGCTCGCAGTACGAAACGCCCGCCGAAAACGGACTTTCCCACTTCCTTGAGCATATGCTGTTCAAGGGCACGACCACGCGCAGCGCGCGCGACATCGCCGAGCAGACCGACGCGGTGGGCGCACAGCTAAACGCCTTCACATCCAAGGAATGCACCTGCTATTACATCAAGGTAATCGACGAGCATATCGAGTTGGCGATGGACATACTGTCCGACATGGTGCTCAATTCCACGCTGAGCGACGAGGAACTCGCCAAGGAAAAGGGCGTAATCATAGAAGAAATCGGCATGAACGAGGACTCGCCCGAGGACGTGGTGTTCGAGATGCTGGCGAAATCGCTGTTCGGCGATCACGCGCTGGGCATGACCATACTCGGCCCGTCGAGCAACATCCGCGCGTTCGAGCGAAAAGACCTTTACAATTACCGCGCGCGCATGTACCGCCCGGGCAACACCGTGCTGGCGCTGGCGGGGCATTACGACTGGAACCGCGTGGTGGAACTGGCAAAGCGCATGTTCGGCTCGTGGCAGGCGGGCGGCGAATCGTCCGATATGGCCAAGTGCGAGCTGAAGTACGGCGTGGAGCGCCGCGAGAAGGACATCGAGCAGGTGCAGATCTGCCTGGGTCTGAAGGGCGTTGAGATGGGCTCCAAAGATACGTACGCCCTGAGCATATTCAATAACCTGTTTGGCGGTGCGATGTCGTCGCGCCTGTTCCAGCGCATACGCGAGGAGCAGGGACTGGCGTACTCGGTCTACTCGTATCCGACCAGCTACCGCGACTGCGGCGCGCTGGCGATATATGCGGGCACCGGCCCCGATCACGCACAGCAGGTACTAAAGTCCCTGCGCGAAGAAATCGACCGCGTGGTGAACGAGGGCGTGAGCGAGAAGGAGTTTTTGCAGGCGCGCGAGCAGCTTAAAGGCTCGTACATACTGGGTCTGGAGAGCGCGTCCAGCCGCATGTCGGCGCTTGGCAGACGTATGCTGCTGATGGGCGACACGATGAACGAGGACACCGTAATCCGCCGCATAAACGAGGTTACGCTGGACGAAGTGAACCGCGTAATGCGC
>USEE01000229.1 GCA_900553645.1 uncultured Eubacteriales bacterium | reverse complement strand
CCATCGGCGGCGGCAAGGGCGGCAGCGACTTCGACCCCAAGGGCAAGAGCGACCGCGAAATCATGGCCTTCTGCCAGAGCTTCATGACCGAACTGTACCGCTACATCGGCGCGGACGTGGACGTTCCGGCGGGCGACATCGGCACGGGCGCGCGCGAAATCGGGTATCTCTACGGCCAGTACAAGCGCATCACCGGCCTGTATGAGGGCGTGCTGACCGGCAAGGGCCTGACCTACGGCGGATCGCTTGCGCGCAAGGAGGCCACCGGCTTTGGTCTGGCGTACTTCACCCGCGAAATGCTCGCCAGCAAGGGCGAGAGCTTCAAGGGCAAGACCGTGGTCGTGTCCGGTTCGGGCAACGTGGCCATCTACGCCAACCAGAAGGCTACCCAGCTGGGCGGCAAGGTAATCGCGATGAGCGATTCCAACGGCTACATCGTGGACGAAAACGGCATCGACCTGGACGCTGTTAAGCAGATCAAGGAAGTGCGCCGCGGCCGCATCAAGGAATACGTGGCCGATCATCCCACCGCGACCTATCACGAAGGCTCCAAGGGCATCTGGACTGTGAAGTGCGACATCGCGCTGCCGTGCGCTACCCAGAACGAGCTGGATCTGGACGGCGCAAAGGCGCTGGTTGCCAACGGCGTGTTCGCCGTGGCCGAGGGCGCGAACATGCCCTCCACGCTGGAAGCGACCGAGTACTTCCAGGAGCACGGCGTACTGTTCGGGCCGGCGAAGGCGGCCAACGCGGGCGGCGTTGCCACCAGCGCGCTGGAAATGAGCCAGAACAGCATGCGTCTGAGCTGGACTTTCGAGGAAGTGGACGAAAAGCTCAACGGCATCATGGTCGGCATCTACAACAACGCCAGCAAGGCCGCCGAGGAGTGCGGTATGCCGGGCAATCTGGTTGTGGGCGCTAACGTCGCGGGCTTCCTGAAGATCGCGGACGCTATGATGGCGCAGGGCGTGTAATCCCTGCATAAACGAATTGACCGCCGCACATTGCGGCGGCCTTTTTTTGTTCAGGCATAAGTTCCGGGGTGGGCTGTCCTGCATTTTATGCCTTTATCGAGTGGAACTGTCCTGCCGCCCTGTAGCCGCGGCTTTAGAGCTTTCTTCCCCGCCCCGCTTATAGAGCGCCACGGTTTCGGCTCAGGCTGTCCGCCGACTTTTGCCTTAGCCGAAACTGTGCCTGGAGTTTCGGCGCGGCAGTTTTGCCCCAGCCGAAACTACCATCGGGCACAGGCATTCGCCGCCGCGAGTTTCGGCTGGCCGAAATTACTCGCTCTTAGCAGCTCTCCGCTTACGCGCAGGCAGGTTAGCTGTCAGCACGCCCGCCGCCGCGCCCACGGCGGTGCTCACCGCAATTTCGGCCAGCACGTTCTGCCAGTTAAGCCCGGCCTCGATCAGCGCGCCCACCGAGGCCAGCCCAATCACCATGTACGCCGCCCCGACCAGCGCGCCCTTGATAAGCCCCTTATCCCCGCCCGGCTTAATAGCGACGAACGCGCCCGCGATGGCGCTTGTGAGCTTGAGTACCTGATTAAGCACCTGAATCGTAGAATCGGTAATCCCGGTATACCCCGCCGCCAGTCCCATTATCAGCATCCCCGCCAGCGTGCATATCGCCGCGCAAACCACGCCGCGCGTCACGGCGATAAGCGCATTCATTCGATTTGAGTGCATGATTATACCTCCGATTGGCTTTTTGTTTAAGTCTATGCGCGCGGAGGGCGGCTTATGCGGATTTCCAATTAATATGCGTTTGACATATAGCGCGCGCGCTGTTATAATTTGCATAAATACTTAATATATAAGAGGGCAATACATGTTTGGACGCAAGAAAAAGGACGCTCCCGCCCGCCGGGAGCGCATAACCGAATCGCCCCAGCGCATCTGCATCACCGGCGCAAACGGCACGATGTACGACGGCGCGCTGACCGCGATTAATATACCCGAAAAGCTGATTATCGAACTGAGCATAGAATTTTTCGACGACCCGGAGCCGTGCCAGATACACCGGGGCGCGGTAATGCGGCGGGTGTTCATGGAGCTGACCGAGTTGCTGGGCGAGAACGCGGAGACAGACGCGCGCGGCCTGCCCAACGCGGCGGCGCGGTACTTATGCGGGTACGAGGGCTTAACCGGCGTGCGCATGTACCGCGGGGAGGGCTGAAAATGAAGCGAAAACTGCTTGCGCTGCTCGCGGCGCTGGTCATGTGCCTCACCCCGATAATTGCCTTAGCCGACACCACCGCCGCGCAAAGCCCGTACATAGACGAGGCCGCGGACGAAAAGCCGCTGCTTTTGTACTTCTTCGAGAACTATTGCGACTCATGCAAGCCCGAGCAGGAGTTCGCCGATTCGTTTAACGGTCTGACCGGCAAAAATATGAGCGACTATCGATACCGCTACTATAACGTAAAGCTGGCTGCCGACCGCGAGGCATACGAACAGGCAATCAAGGACTACAACATCCCCGCGGACGAACAGTACCTGCCGATGGCGATAGTGGACGGCGTGGTCTACGCGGGCAATTCAAAGATAGAAAGCGCCATGCCCGCCGCCTTTACCGCAAACGAATCCACCGACAGCGTGATGTACTACCTGTACTCGCCCTCGTGCGAAAGCTGCGCCGAGGCAAAGGCCACGCTGGACGGCCTGCCCGAAACGATTACGGTGCATCGCGGCTCGTATGAGTTCGAATCGAAGATCAACATCATACGCATCAACATATACGACCAGCCGGGCGTGGCCAAGGCGCTGTTCGATAAGTACAATGTGCCCGAGGACAAGCAGGTAACGCCGATACTGTTCCTGCGCGATATGTACTTAAACGGTGCGGAACGCATCAATCGTATGCTGGACTATTCGCTTAGGAACGCTCAGGCTGTGGGCACGGCGATGATAAGCGACGGCGGCGCGGCGCAGAGCGATGCTTCGTCGCTCACATGGGCGGGTACGTTCATGGCGGGACTGGTAGCCCGGGTTAATCCATGTGCGCTGAGTATGCTGCTGTTCTTTCTGACGCTGCTGCTGCCGCTGCGCAAGAACGCCGGGCGGTATGCGGCGGTGTACCTGATAAGCAAGTTCTGCATGTACCTGCTGATAGGTACGGTGCTGCTGACGGCATTCTCGGCGTGGAACCCGACGTGGCTACCGATGGTCGCGAAGATACTGCTGACCGCGATCGGCGGCGTGCTTGTGGTGCTGAACCTGATGGACGCTCGCGCCGCGCACCGCGAAAAGTACGGCGAGATAAAGAACCAACTGCCGCGCGGTATGCGTAAGTTCCTGCATGGCCGGATAAAAAAGGCGCTTGAAAACCCCGGTAAGGGGCTGATACCGTCGATAATACTATTGGGACTGATTGTCGCATCGAGCGAGTTTTTGTGCTCGGGGCAGTTGTACCTTGCGACGCTGACGGCGGGATTTGAAATGGGCATAGAGTACTTTAAGCAGTTCATGCTGCTGGTGGTGTTCTGCCTGGCGTTCCTGCTGCCGTCGATAGTGCTGACGGTGCTGGTGATTAAGGGGCGCGATATGTTCGGTATGTCGGACGCGATGCTGCGCAGGATGCCCGCGATAAAGATCTCCACGGCGGTTGTGATGGCCGCGATAATCGTTGTCGCGTGGGAGCTGTAAATATTGAACAGGCTGTTTAAGCGGATGGAGCGTGAATCCATCCGCTTTTTTGTATGGCATGAGCGTTTGGCTCATCTGAAATGGTGGCTGTTGCCGCGGGCGACTGAGTGAGAGAAGC
>USEE01000228.1 GCA_900553645.1 uncultured Eubacteriales bacterium | reverse complement strand
CACTCTAGGGGCTATGGCTCGCCGCACTGCGCAAAAAGCCCGCCGGTATTCCCCTGCTTTGGAATATCGGCGGGCCTTATTTTGCCGTTTAATCGTCGCTGGATTTTTTAGCGGACAGGTATACTTTTCCGGCCGTAAGCTCTATGCCTTTCAGCTTGAACAGTTCGTCTATCGTGCACAGCTGATACCCCTGCGCCACCAGATCGGGCACGGCCATGCTGACCGCCTCGGCGGTCGAGGCATACAGATCGTGCATCAGGATTATGTCGCCGTCCTCGACATTGTTCATAATCTCGTTATACACGCTGTTGGCATCGCGGCTTTCCCAGTCGCGCGTGTCTATCGACCAGTTTATCATGGGCTGCTCGACGGTCGCCTTTACCGTGTCGTTGACCGCGCCGTAGGGCGGGCGCACCAGGTGTGAATATTCGCCCGTGTACTTATAGATCAAATCGTTGGTCTTGTTTATTTCATCGAGTATCTCGCTCTTTGAGAGCTTTCTCAGGTTGGCGTGACTGTAGGTGTGCATACCGATCTGACAACCCGAATCGTAAATCATCTGGAGCGTTTCGGAATAGTCGTCCAGCCGCTCGCCCACGGTGAAGAACGTCGCGAGGCCGTCATATTCGGCCAGCGTCGCCAGTATCTTGCGGGTCTGCTTGCTGGGGCCGTCGTCGAACGTCAGCGCAATCGCTTTTTTGTCGGGGTCGAGCACGCGGCCCGGAACCTCGGTGGGCGCAAACGTGGGCAGCTCAGTGGGCTGTTCGGTGGGCGCGGGCACTTCTGTCGCCGCCGGGTCGGGCGTGGGCGACGCGAACACGTCCTCAAACGGGGTCTGCGCAGTGGGCACAGTGCCCAGTCCCGCGACGCTGGCGGTTAGTCCGCTGAACAGTCCGCCGCGTATGCTAAGCGGTATCGCGATAATCAGCACCGCCGCCAGCAGCGCTATCGCCACGTACTTCCCCGTATTGTTGGGCTTGCGGGAGTGCGAACCGTATGAGCGGCTGCGCTCGGCGAAGTCGTAATCGTCCTCTTCGCGCACGCCGCGGCGAGACTGCGAATTGCGCGGGCGCGCATACTCGGTCTGCGCGTGGGAGTAGTTTTCAGAGGCGCGGCGCACGGCTCTATGCTGCACCGGCTCGTCGTCGTAATCGTCGTCCACGCGCGAATAGCTGCGGCGCGCGGCGTAGTCGTCATAGCTGGTTCCGCGGCGCTCGTCGTCGGAATACCTGCGCGATGCGGAGGCATACTGACGGCTGCCTTGTGTGGAGCGCCCTTCGTAGACATTGCGGCTGCTCTGCGCTGAACGCCCTTCATAGGAGCTGTGACTGCCCCGAGCTGAACGGCCTTCATAGGAACTGTGACTGTCCTGAGCTGAACGCCCTTCATAGGCATTGCGGCTGCCCTGTGCTGAACGCCCTTCATATGTATTCCGGCTGCTCTGTGCCGGACGGTTATCGTAAGTGGGCGCGGTCGAACGCCTGCGGCGCGTATTCTCGCGCGGCTCGTCATCGTACATGTCGTCGTCGTAGCTGTCGCGCGCGTTCGTGCGCCGACGCACCTTATCGTCATCATAATTCATCGAAAATGCACCTCGGTATGCCGTTATATTGCCGGTTATATCCCCGCTTAAAATGCACGTCCTGCCCTTATTCGGACAGTATCCGCGCGCATTTGTAAACTACCTTAACGCAAAAAAATTTTCGCGATGTTTAGACATTATCCGCGCGCGGTTTGTTCCCCGCGCGGCCACCGTTTACACAGCCAAATAGCACCTTTCATGTTGCGTATCGGTTAAATACGCTTATCCTGCGGATTTTGCAAAATTCATACATGTACGTGCGTTGATTTGCGCGCGCGCATGTGGTATCATGGCGAAAAAAATACCGCCGCGCATATCGTGCGGCGACGATATGGAGAGTAAACCGATTTGAACAGCCTAAGCCGCCGCCCCCGCGCGGCCATATGTGACTTTGACGGCACCATCGCCGAATCGATGCACGTATGGACGGACGCGCCCCGCGATCTGATAATCAGCCACGGAGCCACTCCCCCCGACAACCTGCTTGAGCTTATCGCGCCCATGGTCATGGAGGACACGATGGAATGGATACACGATAACTTCATCCCCGATGGCGATGTAGACGCGCTCACCGAAGAACTGTACCAGACCATCCGGCGCATGTACGCGCACGAGGTTCAGCCCAAGCCGGGCGCGCTGGACGCGCTGCGCCGCATGAAGGATGCGGGTATGCGCCTGTGCATACTGTCGGCCACGGGCAGCGACATGGTGCGCGCGGCTCTTGAGCGCTTCGGCGTGCTCGATCTGTTCGAGTTTGTGGCGTGCTCGGACGACTGGGGCGGCAAGACGCATGAGCGCTGCTTCTTAGCCGCCGCCGATAAGCTGGGCGTGCGCCCGGATGAAGCCATCGTGTTCGAGGACGCGCTGCACGCGGCGCGCACGGCAAAGGCCGCGGGCTTCATGGTCGGCGGCGTGCACGACTGGAGTTCGGACGCGGACTGGCCGGAGCTAAGGCGCATCGCCGACTGGAGCGCCGAAACTTTGGGCGAGTTCGAGATATAATTGCTTGCGAATATCCGTCTTAATCCCAGACGCACGACGTTCCCCCTGCCGCATGTGCAGGGGGAACGCTTTTTTTGCCATTCATTATCGCTTGCCGATCTGATCTATGTCGTACGGCGTCTCCTGGTATACGTAATAGTTTAGCCAGTTGGAGAACAAAAGGTTCCCGTGCGCGCGCCAGCGCACCATCGGCTCGCGGGTGGGATCGTCCTCCGGGAAGTAGTTATACGGTATCTGCGTATTGAGTCCGCGCGCGGTGTCGCGCTCGTACTCCAGCTTGAGTGTATCCGCGTCGTACTCAGCGTGGCCGGTCACGAATACGTGCTTGCCGTCGCGGCTGGCGACCAGATACACGCCCGCCTTAACGCTGTCGCACAGTATTTGCAATTCGGGCACGTTCACAATGTTCTCCGCGCGTACCTCGGTATGGCGCGAGTGCGGCGCGAAGAAATAATCGTCAAAGCCGCGCAGCAGCGGACAGTTTTTGACCAGTATACGGTGGCGGTACACGCCCGAGCATTTCTTTTCGAGTTCATACTTGGGCACGCCATAACGGTAGTACATGCCGGCCTGCGCCGCCCAGCAGATGTACAGCGTGGAGAATACGTGCTCCTCGGCCCAGTCCATTATGCGGGTCAGCTCGTTCCAGTACTGAACCTCCTCAAAGTCCAGCATCTCGACAGGTGCGCCGGTGATTATCAGTCCGTCGAACTTGCTGTCGCGCACTTCGTCGAACGTCTTATAGAACGTATCCATATGCGCGCTGGACACGTTGCGCGCCTGATAGCTGGCCGTTCGCAAGAGCGTCACGTCCACCTGAAGCGGCGTGTTGCCGATCAGGCGCAGCAGCTGGGTTTCGGTGACTTCCTTGGTAGGCATAAGGTTAAGTATCGCGATTTTAAGCGGGCGAATTTCCTGTATGCGCGCGCGCCGCTCGGTCATCACGAATATATTTTCATCTTTGAGCACCTGCGCTGCGGGCAGGCTATTGGGTATTCTTACGGGCATGACGCAATTCCTCCTGATATGTCGATCGATAAAGCAAGGCGTAAGCGCGTTTCGATTTATGTTCCAGCATTACAAGGGCGTGTCCCAAGCAGGACAATCCGCATGTTCGGATGATTTTGCTTAGAGTGTGTCTCAAGCGGGACAATCCGCAAGTTCGAGTGGATTTTTCGTCAG
>USEE01000227.1 GCA_900553645.1 uncultured Eubacteriales bacterium | reverse complement strand
CGCCGTCTTCGCAGGGCTGATAGCGCTCGTAGGCGAATACTACCTGGCCGCCGTCGTACGCGTAGTACTCGTCGTATTCTATGTCGGAGTACTGCTCCGCGTCGATAAGCTCCACCTGATCGCCGGACAGCGGCATTTCAAAGTGCGGATAAGCATTCACCGCGTCCGCATCATACGACGCGGGGCCGCCGATCTCTTCCAGACGGAGAGTGCCAATCCACTCGTCTATCAGCGCGCTGTAATCGTCAAAGCTGTCGATGGGCGTAAGCGTATGGAATATGTACGCCCAATCCTGAGTCTCGACGTAAATATCCACAGCCTTGCACTTATCCTCGTTTTCGCCGGTGGTGTACTCTATGCGGTACGCGGGATAGGTCAGCTGTGCGCTTACGTCCGGCGCGTCGTTTATGGTAAGATCATCGGCAGTCACGCCCTGTTCCTCGGCCATCGCGCGCACCACGTCCAGCGCCGCGTCGGTTCCGCTGGTCGGCAGGTGCCGCTCATAGGAAACCACGACCATGTCGTTAACGAAGTACTCGGCAAAGTTCTCGCCGTTATCCTCCTGATAAACCAGCGTCATCTCAATCGAATCGCCAGTCAGTTCACCCGAGATGTTCAGTCCGTCAAATTCGGTATACGGACTTTCGACGTCCTCGTTAAAGGAAGTCTCCGTCCCGGCGTCAGCCATCGCAAATGTTGTCACCGCCAGCATAGTTACGGCCAGAATAAGTGCCATCAGCTTTTTCATGGGTAAACTCCCCCTTCCTGTAATCATTATATATCATCACGGTATAGTTTGTAAAGTAAATCCGAATATTTGCACATTGCCGCCGCAAAGTTGCCCAGAGTACGCTACACCGGGCGCATTTTGTCTATTTGATTTTTTCAAAGCGTATGGTATCATATAAGTGGATTTATGAACATGCGGAAAGGACGTGCGGCCATAATATGAAGGCAATCGTATTTGCGACCAAGATGGGCGGCGGCCATATGAGCGCCGCAAACGCCGTTGCCAACGCATTGATTCAGCGCGGCTGTGCCAGCGAGGTATGCGACTTTTTGACGCTAATCGGCAAGCGCACATCCGACATAGTGGGTGGCGCGTACATAAACCTCGTGCGGCGCTCGCCGGACGCGTTCGGCAAGCTGTACCGCGCCGGTCAGTTTGTAAGCACGCCAAGGCTTAAATCGATAGTGTACTTTGCAAACACGCTGTATGCCGCGCCGCTTTACAAGTATATAGAGCGCGAACAGCCCGACATACTTTTGACCAGCCACATATTCGCGGCACAGGCGCTTACTCACCTCAAGCACCAGCATTCCGACTTACCGCCCACGATAGGTATAATGACCGACTACACCTGCGCGCCCTTCTGGGAGGAGACTGAGCTGGACGCGTACATAACGCCGCATCCGCTGCTTGACGGTGAGTTCACTAAAAAGCTTATGCCCGCCGAAAAGCTGCACGCACTGGGCATACCAGTCGCTCCGGCCTGCACGCCCTGCGGTGACAGCGCACCGGCAAAGCTGGCTCAGGGCTTAGACACCGGTCGCGCGCATCTGCTGGTCATAGGCGGCAGCATGGGCGCGGGCAACCTGCCTGAGGTGGTGCTCTCGCTTCAGGGCGTGGACGCGCTGATAAGCGTGGTCTGCGGCAACAATAAAGCGCTGTTCAATCAGTTAAGCCAGCAGTATGCGGGCGACGAAAACGTGCGCATACTCGGCTATGTCAGCCCGATGTTCCCGCTGATGGATTCGGCGGATATAATCCTGTCCAAGTCGGGAGGGCTTACGTCGACCGAGATAATGACCAAGCGCAAGCCCTTCATAGTGATAAATCCTATCGAGGGCGTGGAAACGCGCAACGCCGAGTTTTTTGAACAGCTGGGCGCGGCGATGTACGCGCGCACGGATGCGGATATACGCGCCGACGTACAGCGGCTATTGAAGGATAACGCCCTGCGCGCCGACATGAGCGCCGCGCAGGAGCGCAACATAGATTCAAACGCAAGCGGCCGAATAGCCGAGTTTGCGCTGGCAATGGCAAACAAGGAGTGAGATATATGAACGTTCCGGCTTTGACAGCGACGCTGGCCGGATTTGTTTCCGGCAGCATAATGTATTCCTACCTTATACCGCGCATGATCTGCGGCAAGGATGTGCGCTTGTCCGCGGCCGACCACAATCCGGGCGCGGCCAACGCGGGGCTTACCTGCGGCAAGGGCGTAGGCATACTGTGCGGCGTGCTGGACGTGCTGAAGGGCTTTGCGCCGGTATTCATCGCGTGTATGCTGGGCATAGCAAACGGCTGGGCAGTCGCGGCGATAGTCGTCGCCCCGGCGCTGGGGCACGCGTTTTCGCCCATGCTGCGCGCTAAGGGCGGCAAGGCGATTGCGCCCGCATACGGCGCGCTGCTGGGGCTGTTGCCGCGGCACCCGTTGGGGATATGGCTGGCGATTGCGATGGTGGCCGCGATACTGCTGATAAAGGATCACGCGACGGCGGTATCGTCCGCATCGATATTGTTTATAGTCATTGCGTCGGTACTGTACCGCGCGGACATGCCTATCAGACTTACCGCGTATCTGCTGAGCGCGCTGCTGATATACAAGCACTGGCCCGAAACGCACGCATATCTGAACCAGCGCAGCGAAGGCAATGAACGACGCAAAGCCGCCTGAACATATTCTGATAAACCAAATCGCCCCGAATGCAGTCTTGTATCCGGAGCGATTTTTTATATTCTTTATGGAACCGGCAGCATGTACAGCACGCGAAAGTTACGGTAAATTGATGAGCGCCGCAGCTGCAAACGTATCTTTCATTGCATAGCAAAGCCATGTCTTTGTCCGCAAAACGTTTTCATTTACAGCTCGCTTACATCCATTTCCTTTTCCAGCGTGTCCCAGAAGTTCCAGAACTCCGCGTCGCTTACGTCGCCGCCGTTTGACAGAATCTCGTACTGCTCGCCGCGCCACTCGTACTTCACCTGCGTCTCCTGATAGCCGCTGCGCAGGTAGAAGTGCTTTCTGTGGCAGCGCTGCATAGCGTTGGGCGCGCCGGGTATGTCGCGCTCTATATCGACCAGCATCCGCATTCCGGGATTTTCCGCGCGCATGGCTTTAAGCGCCGCGCTGCCCATGCCCTGCCCGCGCATTTCCTCCTCAACCGCAAAATATATTATGTGCGATATATCGCCGCAGTTAAGCAGAAATGCCTCCGCATAAAATACGTTCAGCTTCAGCCGGTTATTGAGCGACGCCATCATATCATCAAACGGTCGGCGCTCGTTTTCCGGAAAGGCGCGGTTGTACAGCGCCTTTATGCGCGCAAGGTCGTTTTGCGTGCGCGGTTTGGTATCTGTCTCAAACATATTATTCCACCTCTCAATTACGCACATACGCGCGAGGGGCAATGCGGCCTTACTTATGTAGCCCCTGCTGGCGCAGTATGCGCAGCGCGGGTTCCGGATTGTTGCCGGTAATCATAGACACGCCCGCGCGGATCGCCTGATACACCTGCTCGTCGGTATCGGCGCAGTAGCCCCACGGGTTTACGCCAAAGCCGCGCATCTTTTCGCAGAACTCGGGCGTAATGTCGCGCATTTCCCCACCCGCGCCATACATCGCCTCATACGTATGCGCGTCGAAATTCATCATATAGCTCTCCGGGAAACCCTGAGTCAGCATGCCGCACTTCTTAAACGCATAGCGCAGTACGGCCTTGTCATCACTCCTGCAGTAATGTTGTGTGGTAACTTCATTTTACTCGCTTTTGA
>USEE01000226.1 GCA_900553645.1 uncultured Eubacteriales bacterium | reverse complement strand
CGCGCCGAACCGAGCGCGGCCGGCACACCACGCGCCATGTCGAGCTTATCGACGTGGGCGAAGACACGCTGGTGTTCGACACGCCCGGATTTAGCCTGCTCGATCTGCCGTTGATGGAGCCGATGGACGTGCAGAAGGGCTATCCCGAGTTTGACAATGTTAGCGGCTGCCGCTTTGCGCCATGTGCGCATATCAGCGAGCCGGGCTGCATGTTCAAGGCCGAACGCGAAAGCCTGATGAGCGATGAACGCTACGAAAGCTACAAGCAGATTTTCGATGAAATGCGCGAAAGGTGGAAAAACAGATATGATTAAGGTTTCCGCATCGTTACTCGCGGCTAACTGGCTCAACGTGGGCGCAGACATAGACCGCGTGCTCGCGGCGGGCGCGGACTGGCTGCACTTCGACGTGATGGACGGCATGTTCGTGCCCAATATATCGTTCGGGCCGGGACTGCTCGGCGCGCTCAAAAATATCGATACTTATCGCGACGTGCACCTCATGATTAAACAGCCCGAACGCTATATAGAGGAATTCGCGGCGGCGGGCGCGGATGGAATAACCGTGCATGTCGAATCCACGCATCATCTGCATCGCGTGCTTCAGCAGATACGCGCACTGGGCAAGCGTCCGGGCGTGGTGCTGAATCCCGCAACACCCCTGACTGAACTGGAATACGTACTGGACGATGTGGAAATGGTGCTGATAATGAGCGTAAATCCCGGCTTCGGCGGCCAGAAGCTGATCGAAAGCTCCTACCGCAAGGTGGCCGATCTGCGCGACATGTGCGTGCGGCGCGGGCTGGATGATATGCTAATCGAGGTGGACGGCGGCGTTAACGCGCAGACCGCGCCCAAGCTTATCGAAGCGGGCGCAAATGTGCTGGTTGCGGGTTCTGCGCTGTTCGGCGCAAGCGATCCCGCCGCAGTCGTAAAGGCGCTCAGACAGGAAAACTAATCACAGCGATTCCAACGCCAAGGCAGAGCGCGCGGCTTTATGCCCGAGAACAGTACTACCTAAATAATTGTTTTGCTCTCAGGCAAAAATAGCAGCGCAGCAACTCCAAGGCGCAGGATATATTATCGGCGAATAGCCGGGATGTTGAAAGGTGGTATACCCCAATGAAGAAACTCGTATCAATGCTGCTGGCTCTGACGCTCGTGCTGATTATGGGCTGCGCGCAAGCGGAAGACTCGACATCGGAAACAACTGCGGTGCGCATCGGCGCGCTCAAGGGCCCCACTTCCATGGGCATGGCGCAGATGCTCAAGGACGCCGCCGACGGCAACAGCAATTATCAGTTCACGATCGCGGGCGCGCCCGATGAAATCACGGCGCTGCTGGTCAAGGGCGAACTGGACGTTGCGGCTGTGCCGTCCAATCTGGCGAGCGTGCTTTACAACAACACCAACGGCGGCGTGAAGGTCGCCATGATAAACACTCTGGGCATTCTCTACGTTGTTGAGGCGGGCGATACCGTCAATTCGGTCGCCGATCTCAAGGGCCGTACGGTATATTCCAGCGGTAAGGGCGCGACCCCGGAGTACTCCGTGGATTACATACTCAGCCAGAACGGTATCGATCCCGAAACCGATGTGACCGTCGAATTTAAGTCCGAGCATACCGAACTGGCCGCGGCGCTGCAGAGCGGCACCGCCGATCTGGCCGTACTGCCCGAGCCGTTCGTGACCACCGTGCTGGCGGGCAATGATAACCTGCGCGTGGCGCTCAACCTGAACGAAGAGTGGGACAAGGTAAGCGACGGCAGCGGCATGGTGACGGGTGTGCTGGTGGTGCGCAGCGAGTTTGCCGAGCAGCATCCCGATGAACTGACGGCTTTGCTTGAGGCATATGAGCAGTCGGTGAACTTCGTAAACGAAAACCCGGCTGAGGCTGCGGCGATAATCGAGCAAAACGGCATTGCCAAAGCCGCAGTTGCGGAGCAGGCTATCCCCAAGTGCAATATCGTTTTCATAAGCGGCAATGAAATGCGTACTAAGGTAGAAGGCTTCCTTGAGATTCTGTTCGACATGAACCCCAAGGCGGTGGGCGGCGCTCTGCCGGGCGACGATTTCTACTACGGCGCGGATGCTGTTCAGGCAGAAGCCGCGTAATCCAGCTTTAGTGCGGTCGGGGAGCGCAAGCGTATACTTGCGTTCCCTTTTTTAGAATTAGTTTATCCCGGAGGATATGACCATGCGGATTAACCGTGAACTGGGACGCACGCCGGAGCGCCTGTATATGCGCGCGGTGGCGGTGGCGTTCTGGCTGATCGTGTGGGAACTGGGCGCGCGTGCACTGGGGCAGGACATACTGCTCACGCCGCCCTTACGCGTGCTTAACATACTCTTTGGTCTGATGCGCGAGCGCGGGTTTTATATGGCGCTCGTTTCGTCGACATTACGCATATCGGCTGGGTTCGTGCTGGCACTGGTAATGGGCACGGTGCTGGGCGTGGCGGCGCATGTACTGCCGCCCGTGCGCGCATTGCTCAGGCCGCTTATGATGTGCGTGAAGTCGGTGCCGGTTGCGTCTTTTGTGATACTGGCGCTGGTGTGGGTGCGCGCGCGGTACCTGTCGGTGTTCATATCGTTTCTGATGGCATTGCCGATATTCTATTCTCAGGTGGGATTAGGGCTGGAAAGCGTCGATGTGAAGCTCCTTGAAATGGCGGATGTGTTTGAGGTGGGCTTCATGCGCAGACTGAAATACCTGTACATGCCTGCGGTCAAACAGCCGCTTCTGAGCGCGTGCCGCCTTGCGTGCGGCCTGTGCTGGAAGTCGGGCGTGGCGGCTGAGGTAATCGGCCTGCCGCCGGGCTCGATAGGCGAGCGCCTGTACGACGCGAAGATATACCTTAACACCGGCGAAGTGCTGGCGTGGACGCTGGTGATCGTGCTGATAAGTCTGGCGTGCGAAAAACTGATACCGGGGGCGAAACGCGATGAAGCTGGATAATGTCTCAAAATCGTTTGCCGGCCGCCGCGTGCTGAACAATCTGACGTATGAGTTTGGCAAAGGCATAACCGCGATAACCGGCCCCTCGGGCGTGGGCAAAAGCACGCTTACGGGCATAATGGCGGGGCTGATAAAGCCCGACGCGGGATATGTACTGCGCGGCGAAGGCAAAATGTCGATTGTGTTTCAGGAGGACAGGCTGATCGAAAACCTGACTGCTATTCAAAACTTGTGCTTCGCCGCGGGCAAATCGGCGCTGGATGACGCGCGTGGGCTGCTTTGTGCGCTGGGGCTGGAGGACGATCTCGACCGCCCGGTCAGCAAATTCTCGGGCGGCATGAAGCGCCGGGTTGCGATAGCGCGCGCACTGGCGGTAAAGCCCGATCTGCTTATAATGGACGAGCCGTTTCGCGGCCTCGACGAAGCCGCGCGCGCAAACGCGGCGCAGCTCATTTGCAATCGCGGCATACATACTATAATATTCGTGACGCATGACCGCGCGGAAATAGCGCTGATGAACGCACAGCACGAGTTAAGTCTTTAAGGCAGAGCTGCATTGAGGAACAAAATCCCACACGGATTCATCTAATTACAGTATGGCAGGTTTGCAGCACTGCCCGACCTGTCAATATAAATGCTTTCAGGAGGAATTATCGATGCACATAAAGAAACTGATTTCGCTGCTTTTGACGGCGGCGCTTTCGTTATGCTTAACTGCCGTGGCCTTTGCCGACAGCGCAGAAAGCCCCAATGTGACGCTTTCCGACGGAACAAACGTGTCGATGTACGGAATGCTGGATCTGACAAAAGATGCGGCGCAGTCAACCGCCGCGCCAGACGAGGATAAC
>USEE01000225.1 GCA_900553645.1 uncultured Eubacteriales bacterium | reverse complement strand
AATTCGTCCAGCTTGAATACCTTCCTCATTTTGATTTCTTCCTTTCTTCTGTCAGGTGGGCGTAGCCCTGCCCTATTATCAGTCTTACATGGTCGTCAGCCAGGAAGTAATAAATCGTCTTGCCCGCCCGCCGACTGCCTACCAGGTTATTGTCCTTCAGCACCTTGAGCTGATGGGATATTGCCGATTGAGTCATGCCCAGATACTCGGCAATCGCACACACGCACATTTCGCTTTCGGACAGTGCGTACAGTATGCGCATACGCGTCGTATCGCCGAATATCTTGAACAGATCGGCCAGATCGCATACCATTTCCTCGCTGGGCGATTCGCGCTCCAGCAATTCCAGTACTGCGTGATGGTCGTGCTTGCTATGCTCGGTCATATGCGCCTCCGTTCATTTGAGCGATTGTTCATTTGAATTTCTGCTCATATGATACTTCATTCATATGTGTTTGTCAATACTCTAATGCGTTACGTTAGGGTTAATATGTGAATGTCCACTCATACATCGAGCTTTATGAATGCGTTCAGGCAAATAAACGCGGCTGTGCGCCTCATGCGGGCGCATATTTCTATTGATATTTTTCGCGCGGCAAATTATAATCTACAAGTAAGGTTTAAGGTTTGGATATTGCCCGCCCTATTGATTGCTTAAAAGGAGTGAGCGCCATGATTTCACGCAGCACCCGCTATCGCCCGATACTTTTCGAGCATGGCGGCGACATACTCGCGTCCCGTGAAATGCAGTTCGAACATATATTCATGCAGCACGGCACCACGTCGTGCTACACCCATTCGATAAACGTCGCCTGCATGAGCCTTTGGCTGGCCGAGCGGCTGCGAATACGCGTGGATCGGCGCAGCATGGTGCGCGGTGCGCTGCTGCACGACTTTTTCCTGTACGACTGGCACGATTCCGACCCGTCGCACCGGCTGCACGGGTTCAGGCATCCGGGCTGGGCGCTGCGCAACGCGGAGCGGACTTTCCACCTGAACCGCATAGAGCGCAACGTCATTCACCGGCACATGTTCCCGCTTACGCCGATACCGCCCCGCTTTCGCGAGGGGCTGCTGGTATGCCTTGCGGACAAGCTGTGCGCGATAAGCGAAACCGTTTCCCAAAATAAACTGCTCAGGAGGTTGGGCATAGTGCATGGATAACATAAAGGATATATTTTTGTGGTTCCTGCTGTACAGCTGTATCGGCTGGATTTACGAAACGATACTCTGCTCCGTAAAGGAGCGCCGATTCATAAACCGCGGCTTCCTGAACGGCCCATACTGCCCGATATACGGCGTGGGCGCGGTCGTAAACCTGCTGGCGCTGGGTCGGTTCACCAATCCGGCGGTGCTGTTCTTTGCGGGCGCGATAATGGACTGCACGCTGGAATACATCACGTCGTGGGGCATGGAAAAGCTGTTCCATGCGCGCTGGTGGGACTACTCGAAGAAATTCCTCAATATAAACGGGCGCGTGTGCCTGCTGGGCGCGGTGGCGTTCGGCGCTTTCTCGGTAGTGCTGGTACTGTTCATGCACCCGTTCTTTGAGGACAAGCTGAGCTTTATCACGCCTGAGGCGCGCGACATACTGTTCTGGGTGCTGCTGGCGCTGTTCGTGGGCGATAATGTGTATACATTGATAGGCTTCTCGCCCTTCAACAAACTCATGGGCAAGATCGTCACGCCCTCCACGGCGGGCATGTGCACGCCCGAGGAACTGGAGCAAAATAAGCGCGAGGCGCGCGAGCTGCCCGATCTGACGGAGCTGGCCGAACTGCCCGTCAAGCTGAACTATCAGATAAAGCGCATGATACGCTCCTTCCCCGCGCTCAAGTCCACGCGATATGAAAGCGTCGTAGACAAGCTGAGGAATCATATGGACGAAATCGACAAGCGCCGCAAGGAACTCAAGCGCAAGCTGAAGGAAAAGAAATAATACAGGCAAAAAACAAGGCAGGGCCGATGATCGCATCAGCCCTGCCTTGTTTATATTTATCAGACGGTTTCGTCCCGGATTATGCGTCCATCGGTAGAAAGTATCACCACGCGCATGGGTATGCGCTTGCCCGATGCGGCTATCGCGCGCTCCACCGCCGCGGTTATGCCGCCGCAGCACGGCACCTGCATACGCACGACCGTTATGCTTGCGATGTCATTGCTGCTGAACATCTCGGCCAGCTTTTCGGAATAGTCCACGCTGTCCAGCTTAGGGCAGCCGATCAGCGTTACCTTATCCTGCATGAAACGCGCGTGGAAGTCGGCGCGCGAATAGGCGGTGCAGTCCGCCGCGATAAGCACGTCCGCACCATTCAGCCACGGCGCGTTTATCGGAGCCAGCTTTATCTGTACCGGCCACTGGCGCAGCTGGGATACCGGCTCGGCCGCATCGGCAGCCTGCGCAGGGGTACGGTTGAACGCCGCCATGCGCGAACCGGGACAGCCGCCCGTGTGCGGGCGCTCGATTTCGGCCGCGCGTGAACCGGGACAGCCGCCCGCAGGCTTGCGCCCGAACATATGCGCAAACGTGCCGGGACAGCCGCCCGACTGCTGCTGCTTGGCCTTCTTGGCCTCCAGCACCGCCGCTTCGTTGTAGGCAACCGCTTCGCGTTCGGTAAAAGTAATCGCGCCCGTGGGACACGCGGGCAGACAGTCGCCCAGACCGTCGCAGAAGTCGTCGTGCATCAATTTTGCCTTGCCGTTCACCATCGCTATCGCGCCCTCGTGGCACGCATTCGCGCACGCGCCGCAGCCGTTGCACTTGCTTTCATCTATGTTGATAATTCTGCGCTTCATTATTGAATCCTCCATATCCGCTTGACGTTGTGGCATAAGTATACTACAATTTGCAGCATAATGTCCGTTGTAAATACAACGCAAGAGGTGCTTTTTATGCGAGAATTTATGGAAGTTTTGCGTGCGTCCGAAGTTTTTTCAGGGATTGAGCCGGACGAAATCGAAGCGATGCTTAAATGCCTAGACGCGGACACGCGCGAATATGCACGCGGCGAATTTTTACTGAACATCGGTGACCGGAGCGAGCGCATGGGGCTGATGCTGGACGGCAGCGTACACGTAATGCGCGAGGACTTCTGGGGACGGCGCGATATAATCGCTGAGCTGCAGCCGGGCGATACTTTTGCCGAAAGCTACGCCTGTACCGGCGCGCCGATGAGCGTGGCCGTACAGGCCAACAGCCGGTGCCGCGTGCTGTACCTGAACGTGCGGCGTGTGGTCAGCGTGTGCCCGTCGTCATGTGCGTTTCATACGCGGCTGATTGTGAACCTGCTGGGCGCAATTTCGCTCAACAATTTAAGGCTTAACGAAAAGCTCAGCTATGTCACGCGGCGCACTACGCGCGAGAAGCTGCTCGCGTATCTGTCGGCGCAGGCGCGGCACGCGGGCACATCCACGTTCGAAGTGCCGCTCAACCGGCAGCAATTGGCCGACTATTTAGCGGTCGATCGCAGCGCAATGTCCGCCGAGCTGGGGCGTATGCGCGACGAGGGCATACTTTCATTTGAGCGCGGGCGGTTTACGCTGTTTAAGCCCGGCGAGGATTAATGCCGCGCGCCAAAACGGGCGTATGCCGGAGCAGTCCGGGCAAGCGGCGCTGTTCCGGCATACAGTTTATACGATATGGGTCTGGGGTATGTCACAAAAGAAATGGCGGAGCTGCGCCCAAAATCGCGGATAAATGAATTTTAAGGACACGCCCTAGAGTGTGGCTCAAGCGGAACAATTCGCAAGTTTGAGTGGATTTTGCGTCAGTTCAAGGAAGAAACCCGAAGGCTTAGCAGCGCTAAGT
>USEE01000224.1 GCA_900553645.1 uncultured Eubacteriales bacterium | reverse complement strand
GCTGACTCTTAGAGCGAGCCAGCGGCGAAAGAAAGCAATCGCTGCTTCCTATATAAATTCTCCTAAAACGACTGAACTAAGATACATTATCGGGAGAACAGGCCGAAGGCAATCGATTTTTCTTCGGTTCCTTCTTTTTTTCTAAAAAGAAGGAACACGTCACCTCTCCTCGTAATGACCCTTTACGTCTTTAAGGTACTTGATTATTGTAAGATGCTGTGGACAGACGCCTTCGCACTGGCCGCATTCTATGCAGTCGCTGGCCTTGCCGAAGGTGGCGGTGAGCTTGGCGTAGTTGGTGAAATTGACCGTCCAGCCTTTTTTCTGGAGGTTTTCGCGCATGTCCTCGTTGTAGAGGGAGAAGTATTCGGGGATAGCTATGTGCATGGGACAGCCCTCGGTGCAGTAGTGGCAGCCGGTGCAGGGGATGGCGGTCTGTGCGTTTATCATTTGCGCCGCCTTAAAGCACATGGCCTGTTCGTCGGCGGTGAGCGGCTGGAAGTTTTCCATGTAGCTGAGGTTGTCGGCCATTTGCTGAGTGCTGCTCATGCCCGAAAGCACCATCATCACGCCCGGCAGGCTGGCCGCAAAGCGGATAGCCCAGCTCGGCACGGAGAGATTCGCGTCGTGGGCTCGGAACATCTTTGCAACATCCTCGGGTACGTCGGCCAGCGTGCCGCCCTTGACCGGCTCCATTACTATGATGGGCTTGCCGTGCCTGCGGCATACGTCGTAACAGCCGTGCGCGTGTATCCATTGCGATTCCCAATCGAGATAGTTTATCTGGAGCTGCACAAACTCCATCTCAGGATGATCGGTCAAAATCTTATCCAATAGCTCGGGCCTATCGTGGAAGGAAAAGCCCGCGTGCCTGACCAGCCCCTTGGCCTTCTTGTCAAGCAGCCAGTTGAAGCAGTCCAGCTCCTCATACTTTTTGAGCATACCCGCCTCTATGCCGTGTATAAGGTAGTAGTCGAAATACCCCGCGCCCGTCTTTTCAAGCTGGGCGTTAAAAATCTTGTCGCGATCCGCCTTGTCGTTTATAAAGCCCGCGTGCAGCTTGGTCGCCAGCGTGAAGCTCTCGCGCGGATGACGGCTTACCAACGCTTCCTTCACCACGCGCTCGCTCGCAAACGCATTGTACATCCACGCCGTGTCAAAATACGTGAAGCCGCGCTCCATAAACATGTCCACCATCCTGCAGACCTCGTTTACATCCACATCGGCCGCATCGTTGGGGTTTAGGCGCGGCAAACGCATAAGCCCAAAGCCCAACTTCTTTTCAGGCATAAATTCCATGTTGCACTCCTCCTGTCGAATTTTATCCTCCCAATTGTATCACACGGAATTGACTCTGAATCAATAGATTTTGATTAACGTTTGTAAATTTAACACGCAAAGGCAGAGCAAGCCGCTTATCCTGCCTGAAAACCTTTAGTCCCCCTCGCACAGCCCGCGTATATACCGCCCCGGCGCGTTCAGGAAGTCCCTTATCAGGTTCACGCTCTCCAGCTCGTCATACTCCACCCGCCGCGCGGGCGATTCGTCGAACGACCATATCGCCGCGCCCGGATATGCCGCCAGTATCGGCGAATGCGTGGCGATTATGAACTGGCTATCCTTCTCGCGCTCCATTATCATGCCCATCAATGCCAATTGACGTATCGGCGACAGCGGCGCTTCCGGCTCGTCCAGCAGGTACAGCCCGCCCGGATGTATGCGCTCGTTAAACATGTGCATGAAGCTCTCGCCATGTGAGCGCGCGTCCGGGTCTGCGCCGTGCGCGCGCTCCAGCTCGCCCAGCGACCCGGCGTAGGCCATACGCGCCTGGCCGCGCGTGAATGCGCTTGCGTCGGCGTATTCCGCGTCAATGCGCCTAAGTTCGCGCCGCATTTCGTCCTGCAATGCGGCGATGCGGCGCGTATAGCCGAAAAAGTCCTCGGCGCGCAGGAACATTCCCTGCCGCGGGCGGCGGCTGAATGCGGGGCGCAGGGCATTTGCCAGCGGGCGCACGCTGCTAAGCGTCTGATCGTCGCCCGCGTCGGCCGCGCCCAGTGCGGGCAGGCGCATCAGCACCGCCAGCGCCTCCAGCAGCGTACTCTTGCCCGAGCCGTTTTCGCCCATCAGCAGCGTAACGTTTGAAAAGTCCATATATTCAAGGCTGCCTATCGCTGGCACGCTGAACGGATAGCCATTGTGCGCGGCGGGCGTCCGGGTTATGCCTCTTAAAAATATCATGCGGGTATGCTCCTTTGGCTGAGTGCGTTCAGGCTAAGGGCGAAATGACGGTCTGCCCCGCCCTGCGCATTCAGCGCGAGATTATGCCTTTACAGGTATTGGACGAAGCTAAGCCTGTCGCCGTGCCTGAAATCGGCATAAAAAAATCGCCCCGCGGCGAAGCGCAGGGCATGACGCTATCCCTTTGTGTAAAATATCAAAAACATCGCAGTGACCGCAATAAGGAATATTATCGCGGGCAAAGTGCGCGCGGTCATGTCCTTAAACACCCGCCAAAATGGCGTGGGTTCGATTTTTTTCGATTCAGTCATGAGTTCGTCCAGGTGCCTTAGCAATGCGTCCTCGTCGTTCAGCGGGCGCTTAAATACCAGCATCTGATATTTTAATTGCGCCAGCCCCTCGTCCAGATCGTAACAGTCGCGTCCCGACAGCCGGTACCACATTTCGCCCAGTACGATTATATGCCTGCGCCCGGCGATCACCTTACCTAGCCTGCGCGGCACAAACACTTCGGTTTCGGGATCGCCGTCGCCGCCGCCGATTCGCCGCAGGTAGACCAGCCGTCCATTGTTCAGCCGCAATTCGCGCACACCGCGCTCGTAGCAGTCGGTAAAAAATATCGCGCCGCTTTTCAGCTCATTCCTCACCCGCCGGTATGTGGTTGATTCCATGCTCACACCGCCCTTTTGCATTCATCTATCCATCCACCTAAAATCATTCCACACGCGTGTTTGCGCTATCCCCGGACTGTGTAAGAAGTGTGTAAGAAATCCAGACTGCGGCGCGCTTAACGCTTTCAGCGTTGACTTTATCACTTTAGCGTGGTATAGTGTGACTAATTGATATTGGGAGGCGCTGTGCATGAATTATCTAAGTCCCAAGGCGCTTGAGATAGAGCCGTACACGCCCGGCGAGCAGCCGCGCGATCGAAAATATATAAAGCTGAATACGAATGAGAATGCGTATCCGCCGTCGCCGCGGGTTAAGGCGGCGATAAGCGGGCTTACGGATTCGCTCAGGCTGTATCCCGACCCGGATTGCGGCGCGCTGCGCGCGGCGATTGCGCGCAGGCATGGCGTGCAGCCTGAGAATGTGTTTGTGGGCAACGGTTCGGACGAGGTGCTGGCGTTTGCGTTTGAGGCGCTGGTAGGGCCGGAGGGCGTGCTCACGCCCGACATCGGGTATTCGTTCTACCCGGTTTACGCGGATCTGTTCGGGCTTAAATTCAGCACTGTGCGGCTGAATGACGACTTTACGGTGCCGTGGCGCGAATTGATAAGCGATAAGACGGTTGCCTTAGCCAATCCGAATGCGCCCACGTCGCTGGCAGTTGGTTCGGGGGATTTACTTGAGGTGGCAAAGGGCCTTGCGCGCAATGGGCGGGCGTTTATTGTGGACGAGGCGTATTGCGACTTTGGCGGCGAGTCGATGGCCAAGTACATTGGCGAGTGCGACAATCTGCTGGTTGTGCGCACGTTTAGCAAGGCGTATTCGCTGGCGGGTATGCGCGTGGGGTATGCGTTGGGCGCGCCGGGTTTGGTCGACGGGCTTAACCGTATAAAGAACAGCTTCAATTCGTACCCGGTGGACACGCTGGCGCAG
>USEE01000223.1 GCA_900553645.1 uncultured Eubacteriales bacterium | reverse complement strand
CCATACTTGACGGCGGCCGTGAACCTCACCGCCGAGATTCCATCTGAGCCGCCGAGGGGCGGCGAACAGGGCGCGGGCGAAAACCGGCTAAACAGGAAACGATCATTCGCGGAAACCCGAAACGATTAAGATAATAGAATGCGGCTGGCCGCGAGCGGCGAATACTGTAAATGACGCTGACTCTTAGAGCGAGTATGCAGCGAAAGAACGCCGTAGCTGCTTTCAATATATAAATTCTCCTGAAGAGCCTGAACTAAGATAGCCTATCGGGAGAAAGACATAAACGACTTTTCTTTGGTTCTTTCTTTTCTTCTGAAAAGAAAGAACACGTCCCCCAAAAAAGGAGTGAAACCATGAATATACAGTGGTACCCCGGACATATGGCGAAAGCGCGGAGACTGTTGGGTGATCAGTTGAAGCGTGTGGATATTGCGGTGGAGCTGTGCGATGCTCGTGCGCCGCTGGCGACCAGGAATCCGGAACTGGATAGACTTTGTGCGGGTAAGAAGAGGCTGTTGGTGCTTAATAAGGCTGATTTGGCCGATGAGAAGATTACCCGCGAGTGGATTAAGTATTTTAAGGAGAAGGGGATTACGGCTGTCGCGTTTAGGTCTAATAATGGTAAGCCGCGCGATGTGCTTTCGCCGCTGGAGAATTTGACCGCCGCTGAGGTTAAGCGTATGAAGGAGCGCGGCGTTAATAAGACCGTGCGCGGTATGGTTATCGGTATACCTAACGTGGGTAAGTCTACGTTCATTAATAGACTTTATGGCTCCGCAATCGTTAAGGCCGCCGATAGACCCGGCGTGACCCGCGCTAATCAGTGGGTTAAGGTCGGCCAGTACCTTGAAATGCTGGATACGCCCGGTATGCTCTGGCCGAAACTCTCCGATCAGGAGGGCGCGCTGCTGCTGGCCTTTATCGGCACAATACGCGATCAGATTACCGACGTTGAGGGCCTTAGCATTAAACTGCTCGACAGGCTGATCGAAATGGCGCCCAATGAAACCGCCGCGAGATTCCACCTTAACGAGGCCGATATGGATAAGCGCGGACTGGAACTGCTGGAGGCGGTGTGCAAGGGCAGGGGCTTCCTGCTCAGCGGCGGCCGGTTCGATACCGAACGCGGCGCGGCCGTCGTGCTGGATGAGTTCCGCGCGGGCAAGGTCGCACGCCTGACATGGCAAAAGCCCTGACGGAGGGGAGTATGAGCGAAACTAAGGCTAAAAAAGCGCCCTCGACATTGGAACTCAAGCGCATTGCACGCATGGAGGAGCTGCTCAAAACCGAACGAGTGTGGTGGGATCAGGGCATGAGCGTGGCCGGAATGGATGAGGTGGGCCGCGGCCCGCTGGCCGGCCCGGTGGTGACGGCGTGCGTGATGATACCGCCCGATGCAGTGATACCCGGCGCGGATGACTCGAAAAAGCTGAGCGAAAAACGCAGGGAACAGCTGGCGCCGCTGCTGATCGAAAACGCGTCGTATGTCGCGCTGGGCAGCGCATCACCCGAGCGCATTGACGAGATAAACATACTGGAAGCTACGCGCGAAGCAATGAACGAGGCCGCACGGGGCTGTCCATGCGATATACTGCTGGTGGACGCGATGACCGGGCTTAACTGCGGCAGCAGAACCGAGTCGATAATCCACGGCGACGCAACCAGCTACATGATAGCCGCCGCGTCGATAATCGCCAAGGTGCACAGGGACAGCATAATGATAGAGATGGACAAAATCTATCCAGAATACGGCTTCGCGCGCAATAAGGGCTACGGCACCGCCGAGCATATAGCCGCGCTGGAAAAGTACGGCCCATGCCCGATACACAGGCGCAGCTTCATAAGCAAATGGCTGTAAGTAAGATAAGCGCCGTCGAGCGCGGCCGGGAAGCGGAAAGGCTTGCGGCGGATTGGTATGTCAGGCAGGGCGCTGAGGTACTTGCCATGAACTATCGCGTGCGCGGCGGCGAAATCGACCTGATAGTGCGCGATGGGAATTGCATAGCCTTTGTCGAGGTAAAAATGCGCAGGTCGGATAAGTTCGGCGCGCCCGCAGAGGCAGTCACGCCCGCCAAGCAGCGGCTAGTAGGCCGCACGGCGCTGAGATACGCGCAGGAAAACGGGCTGATGGACGAATACATGCGGTTCGACGTGGCCAGCGTGTGCGGTGGACAAATCGACGTTATCAAAAACGCATTCGACTTTGTGGAATGAACAGGCAGGCTAAATGCCTTAATCGTATTTTAGTCAGCGCGCCAGAAGTGCTTCGGCGCGCTGATTTTCCATGTATGGGCCGCAAAAATTTAGGGCGGCAATTTGACAAAACGCGCTCAATTCGGTAAATGCCCCGTTTTGAACAGCATAATGCGGATAAAATGAACGTAACGCGGTAGAAACGGACACGATTTAAGGCTATCATAGCAGTATAAGTTGCTGTGAGAGGATAGGAGATGTGGAGCAGTATGGATAAGCGCCGGACGCCGCTGATAGTGGTTTTGGCACTGGCACTGATATTCAGCCTCCTGCCGGGACTGGCTCTGGGCGAGGAGGCGGGTGAAAACCTGCTGACCAACGGTAGCTTCGAGGAGCTGGACGCCTCGGGCTTCCCGGTGGGTTGGTCAAAGGGCATGTATGACTGGAACGACGGCATAACCGTATTCGATACCGTCGAGGGCGGCGCGCATTCGGGTACGCACAGCGCAAGACTGCGCTCGTTCGGCGAAAATGACGCAAGGTATGAACAGACAGTAGCGTGCGAACCCAGCACGCTGTACAAGCTGTCCGGCTGGGCGCGTACCGAGGACGTAAGCATGGACGTGGTTGGTGCAAACCTGTCCGTCGAAAACGCATTCAGCCTGTCAAACGCGGTCGTGGGCACGTCTGCCGACGGCGAATGGACTTATATGGAGCTGTACGGCCTGACCGGGCCGGAGCAGACCTCGCTTACCGTTATGGTAAGGCTGGGCTTCTATGGCAGCACAGTCACCGGTACAGCGATGTTCGACGACATATCGCTCGAAAGGACGGATACCGTGCCCGAGGGCGCGACGTTCGGCTACCTGTATCAGGACACCGTGACAACGCAAACCGACGACACCGTGGCCGAGTCGAGCGACTACACTGTGCCGATACTCATAATAGCGCTGGCGCTTTCAGTGCTGACGCTGATTGCGCTTATGCTCAGGGAGCGCGGCAAGCTTCCTTCACTTGCACCTGATAACGGCGAACAGGCGATACTTTCGTCCCTGCTTGCGATTGCGTTCATACTGCGCCTCGTGCTGGCCGCGATCGTGCAGGGTTATCCCAACGACATAGCCTGCTGGCAGGGCTGGGGCAGCCGCATGATGCAGGTTGGGCCGTGGAATTTCTACGAATCCGGCTGGTGCGATTATCCGCCGGCTTACATGTACGTATTGGCGCTGATAGACGGCTTGCGCACGCTGGTGGGCGCGCAGGATAACGCCGCGCTGTCGCAGGTGCTTGTAAAGCTGCCCGCGATGCTGTGCGATCTGGTCAGCGCGATGCTGATATACAAGTGGCTCAAGCGCGAAAAGGTGCGCGGCGGCATGGCGCTGTGGCTGGTCGCGTTCTATGCGTTCAACCCGGCAACGGTGTTTGACAGCGCCGCATGGGGCCAGATCGATTCCGTATTTACGCTGATGGTCGTGGCCGCGGTCTACCTGTGCGTGCAGGGCAACTGGAAGTGGGCGCTGCCCGTGTACGTGCTAAGCGCGCTGGTGAAGCCGCAGACCCTCATGCTCGCGCCCATCGCGGCGATAGTGCTTGTTACCGAAATAGTGCGCGCAGGCATAAACCGCGACCGCGTGCTGAAGCAGATCGGCATC
>USEE01000222.1 GCA_900553645.1 uncultured Eubacteriales bacterium | reverse complement strand
TTTGACTTTGGGTGCGGTGCCGGAGGGACGGACGCAGATCCAGCGGCCGCCTTCCATCTCGTAATAGAGGACGTTCGACTTCGGGAGCGTCAGGGCGGTCTTTTCGCCGTTTGATACGCGCTCGCTCGACTGGTAGTCGCGGACGGCCGTTACTTTGAAGCCTGCAAAGTCCTTCGGCGGGTTCTGACGCAGAGAGGACATCAGTTCCTTCATCTTCGCAAGACCGTCCTTGCCCGCTAAGGCAAACGACGTTACCTTCTCGCCAAAGTAGCCGTACTTCTTGAAGAGAGATTGAAGCGCGTCGTACATCGTCATGCCCTTGGTCTTGTACCACGCCGCGGTTTCGGCGATAAGCATGGACGCGTTTACGCCGTCCTTGTCGCGTACCTGAGTGCCCGATAGATAGCCGTAACTCTCCTCAAAGCCGAACAGGAACGTATGCTCGCCCGTCTCCTCAAAGTGCTGTATCTGCTCCGCAATGAACTTAAAGCCAGTCAGCACGTCAATCATCGCTACGCCGTAGTGCGCGCAGATGGCACGCGCCATCTCGGTCGATACGATCGACTTGACCGCCGCGCCGTTCGCCGGAAGCGTGCCCATCTCCTTGCGGCGGGACAGCAGATAATCCAGCAGCAGGCAGCCCGTCTGGTTGCCCGTCAGTATGTGCGTGTTGCCCTCGCCGTCGCGTACAGCTATGCCCACTCGGTCGCAGTCCGGGTCGGTGCCGAATACCAGGTCTGCGCCGATCTCGTCCGCCAGCTTGAGCGCCAATGTGAACGCCGCCGGATCCTCAGGATTGGGTACCTTGACCGTGGAGAAGTTCGGATCGGGCATCTCCTGCTCAGGCACGACATGTACGTCCGTAAAGCCAATCTCCTTCAGCACACGGCGTACCGGCACATTGCCCGAACCGTGCAGGGGCGTGTATACTATCTTAAGGTCGGGGCCTATGCGCTTCATGAGCTCGGGCTGTACGCACAGCGACTTCACCATCTCGGTGTACGGATCGTCGATTTCCTTGCCTACTATGCGCAGAAGGCCCTTTTCCAGCGCTTCCTCGCGGTTCATCGCCACGGCTTCCTTGAAGTCGCGCGCACGAATGCACTTGAGTACCTCGCCCGCACGCTCGGGCGGCATCTGGCCGCCGTCCTCCCAGTAGACCTTGTAGCCGTTGTACTGGGGCGGGTTGTGGCTGGCCGTGATTACTATGCCGGATATAGCGCCCAGATAGCGCACCGCAAAGCTGAGTACCGGCACGGGGCGCAGCGACTCGAACAGGCAGGTCTTTATACCCTGCGCGCACAGAACCAAAGCGGCCTGCTCCGCAAACTCGGGCGAGAAGCGGCGCGAATCGTACGCAATGACCACGCAGCGGCCCGCGTGCTCCGGGTTCTGGTTGATGTAGTCGGCCAGACCCAGCGTGGCGCGGCGCACATTGTACGCATTCATGCGGTTAAGTCCCGCGCCGATAACGCCGCGCATACCCGCGGTGCCAAACTCCAGCTCGGTGTAAAACCTGTCCTCTATCTCGCGCTCGTCGCCCTCGAGAGATTTCAGCTCGTCAATCGTCGCCTTATCGCCCACGAACTCGGTCAGCCACTTCTGATACTCCGCCCTGTAATCCATCTGCTATAACATCCTTTCCTGCTGGTAAGGCAATTTAGTTCATGTCCTGAAGCTGCATCATAAGCCCCATAAGGTGGCCGCGCTCCTCCTGAACTATATCGCCCAGATATTTTTTCAGTTTATCGTTATGCGAGGCCGCGATTACCTCGGTGTAGAACAGTATAGAATTCTTTTCCGCCTGAATAGCTTCCTCCAGCACCACGCGCGGGTCGTCCAAGCCCTTGTCGCCCGCCAGCTTCATCAGGCCGCCCGGGAACGCGATCTCGGCCGCAAACGCGCTCAAAAACATCGCTGCCTCGGGCGCGTAGTTTTCCTGCGCCGTGTCGTCGCTAAGCGCCTCGCCGCTGAGATGCTCAAACAGCGCCGCGTGTTCCAGCTCCTCCTTGCGCAGATGATCCAGCATCTGCCGCACGTCGGGCTTTTTTGCAATGCGCAGTGCACGCGCGTATATGTCCGCGCCGCGCAGTTCTATCTCGCGCGATATTTTAAGCGCCTCTGTATCGTTGAAGTTCTGCATATTAGCCTCCTTGCGCCGATAAAGCCTTACAAAAATCAAACTCTGCGGACATAGGATATTATATCATAGCAGTATGCCGCGCGCAAACCATGCAATAAAGTGTTCACGCGCCAGGCGCAAAAATTAACCTCGCATTCGGGCTGATTCTGTAAATTCCTATCAAAGTTAAGGAAATTTGACCTTTGCCGGACGCGGGCCGTATTGCATAATCCGCAAAAAAGGAGTACAATTGTCGCATAGGTAAAAAACCTCTAATTCCCCTAAAGGAGCGTGCATAGTCATGATAACCAATGAAATGCTTTCCCGCTTCTCCGCCGATTTTAACGCCGAGAAGTGCCATAAGATCGCAATGAACGCCGTGACCCAGAACGGCGTTACCAAGTCGGCAATGTCGCCGATGGCGCTGCGCAAGGACGAGCATCAGTTCTCGATCAACCTCAAGCAGGGCGAAATCACCAACCAGAAGTCCTCCGGCCGCTGCTGGATGTTCGCGGCGCTGAACACGATGCGCTTTGAGATCATCAAGAAGCTGAATCTGGAAACCTTCGAGCTGTCGCAGAACTACCCGCTGTTCTGGGACAAGCTGGAAAAGGCTAACTACTTCCTGGAGAACATTCTGGCCACGCTGGACGAGCCGACCAACGGCCGACTGATCGCATGGCTGCTGTCCTCGCCGCTGGGCGACGGCGGCCAGTGGGACATGTTCTGCGGCCTGATCGACAAGTACGGCGTAGTGCCCAAGGATGCCATGCCCGAAACCGCCTGCTCCAGCGCCACCGGCGAGATGGACAAGTTCATGACCCTCAAGCTGCGCGAGTACGCGTGCAAGCTGCGCGCCATGCACAAGGAGGGCAAGACCGCCGAGGAGCTGGCTTCCCAGAAGGAAGAAATGCTGTCCACCATCTACCGTATGCTGTGCATCTGCCTGGGCGAGCCGCCCAAGACCGTCACGCTGCAGGTACGCGACAAGGACAACAAGTTCATCCGCGACGAGGGTCTGACCCCGCAGGAGTTCTATAAGAAGTACGTCGGCATCGACCTGAGCAAGCGCGTAAGCCTTATCAACGCGCCCACCGCGGACAAGCCCTTTGGCCGCACCTTCACCGTAAAGTTCCTGGGCAGCGTGCATGAGGGCCGCCCGGTAAAGTACCTCAACCTGACCAGCGACGCGCTCAAGCGCGCGGCCATCGCCCAGCTCAAGGACGGCCAGCCCGTATGGTTCGGCTCGGACGTGGGTCAGTGGCTGGTGCGTCAGGGCGGCGTGATGGACAACGAGGCTCTGGAGCTGGGTCAGCCGTTTGCCACCGACTTCCCGATGACCAAGGCCGAGCGTCTGGACTACGGCGAGAGCCTCATGACCCATGCTATGGTGCTGATGGGCGTAAACCTGGACAAGGACGGCAAGCCCACCATGTGGCGCGTAGAGAACAGCTGGGGCAAGGACGCGGGCAAGGACGCCTACTATATCATGAGCGACAAGTGGTTCGACGAGTTCACCTATCAGGTGGTCGTGGACGAGAAGTACCTGACCGACGAGGAGCGCAAGCAGCTCGAGCAGGAGCCGATCGTACTGGAGCCGTGGGATCCGATGGGATCGCTGGCGCTGTAATACATTAACATAAACTGCCCCCGCCGCGCAAAATCCACGCGCGGCGGGGGCACTTTTTTACTTATATGATCATTTAGAGTGTGTCTCAAAAAGGGA
>USEE01000221.1 GCA_900553645.1 uncultured Eubacteriales bacterium | reverse complement strand
GCTATAAGCCCTCCGAGCAACTCAAAAAGGAACTCCAGGAGCACGTAAAGCGCGTGACCGCGCCTTATAAATACCCCCGCATAATCGAGTTTGTGGATGAATTGCCCAAGACCAGCTCGGGCAAAATACAGCGCAAAAAAATACGCACCGAGGACGCTGCGGACTATAACGCGCGGCAGAACGCCGCGCCCAGCGAGCCCTCAAAATAAATAATTATATCTGTTGCAAAAGCCGCTGCTTTACGGCCGCACTGCGCGGTCGCAAGCGCGGCTTTTTGTATTCGGCGGGCTTAAATCGATTTGCGGCATTGACGTGCCGCCGTGCAGGGTATATTATTATACAGTCGGGCGGCATGGCACCGCGCGGAACCAATCTGGCATAACTATGCTAACTAAATGCCGCGCAATGCGCGGCGCGTATGGAGGATGGGCATTATGTGCTTTTCTAAGGCAAAATGGATATGGTCGTCATATGACGGCGAACCTAATCAGTATATTATCGCACGCGCTGATTTCAGCGCCGGCTCGGGTGGCTGTGCGCTTAAAATCAGCGCGGACTCGCAGTATGCGGCGTATATAAACGGCGAGCTTGCGGCGTTTGGCCAGTACGCCGACTATCCCGAGTATAAGGTATTTGACGAGATCGACGTATCAAAATACGTGCGCCCAGGCAAAAACGAACTGCGCATAATCGCGTACTGCCAGGTCATAGACAGCTCGGTATACCGCGCGGGCCGTCCGGGACTGATTTACGAAATCGCGCAAAGCGGCCATATACTCGCGTTCAGCTGTGAAACGACTCAGGTGACTGCGGACACGGGCTTTAAATCCGGCGCGATCGACCGCGTTACGCATCAGATGGGATATACGTTTGAATACGACGCGCGCCCGCATACGCAGAACTGGATAAATGCGGCGCTCGTTAACGACATGCCCGCCCAACTGCATGCGCGCCCCGTAAAGCGTATGCTGCTTGAGCCGCGCGCAAATATGCGCGTAACGTCGCAGGGCGTTTACTGGCCCAGTCCCAAAAACGACGAAATAGGCATGACCATGCAGTATGCGCCCATGGCGTTCCGGGAAAGCCGCGACATGACCGGCAGCATAGCCCAGCCGAGCCTTCCGGGCGCGGGCGTGCGCTACGCTGCGGACGCATCGTCCGACTGCGCGGGCATATACGTTACGCTTGACACCGGCCGCGAAACCGTGGGCTTTATCGATTTTGACATTGAAGTGGACGCCGACTGCGAAGTGCTCATCGGCTGGGGCGAGCATATGGATGACCAGCGCGTGCGCACATATGTAGGCGGCCGCAATTTCGCCGCGCGCTATGCCGCGCATAAAGGATGCAACCGCTTCATGTACGAACTGCGCCGTGTAGGCATGAGGTACATCACGCTATTTGTAAACGCAAAGCAGTTTACACTAAATTATGCGGGCGTGCGCCCGGTGAAATACCCGCTCGACATGAGCCCCTCTTTCCATACCGCCGACGCGCTGCACAGCCGCATATACGACGTGTGCCGCGACACGCTCTTAGCGTGCCTGCACGCGCATTACGAGGACTGCCCGTGGCGCGAACAGGCGCTCTACGCCATGGATTCGCGCAACCAGATGCTGTGCGGCTATTACGCGTTCGGCGAATATGATATGCCGCGCGCAAGCCTGCGCCTGCTGGCGCTTGGCCAGCGCGAGGACGGACTGCTCGAGCTGTGCGCCCCGGCGCGCTGCTATGTAACCATACCCAGCTTCTCCCTGGACTTCATACTTGCGCTGGACGAATACCTTATGTTCAGCGGCGATAGGGACTTTGTGCGCGAAATGCTGCCCGTCGCGCGCCGCATACTGGATTCCATGCTCGCGCGCCGCGATGATAAGGGCCTTATTCCCGTGTACGTGGATAAGAAGTACTGGAATTTCTACGAATGGCGTCCGGGTCTGGACGGCCATCTGGGCCATTCCAGCGAGGAGTTTGCAGGCCGCTGCGATGCACCGCTCAACATGCTTGCAGCGGAATGCGCGCGCAGACTCGTGCGTATGATTACGCTGCTGGGCGAAAATGGCGCGGATGCTTACGCGACCGCAGCGGACGAACTCAGCGCGCGCACGGACGCGGCGTTCTGGAATGCAGAGCGTGGCCTGTACAATACGTATATAACCGCGCGGGGCGAAATGCAGCATGAGTGCGAGCTTACGCAGGCGCTGGCCGTGTACTGCGGCGTGTGCTCGTCCGAGCATAAGGCGCGCGCGCTGGAGCTGCTTGCGAGCGAAAAGCTGCCGCCGGTATCGCTCAGCTATTCCATATTCCTGTTCGACGCGCTGCTCAGCGCCGGCGATAAATACTCGCGCACGGCGTTTGCTCGCGTGGCGCGCACGTGGGGCGATATGCTCACTCAGGGCGCGACGACCTTCTGGGAGACCGAACAGGGCGGCTGGGACTTCGATCGCGGCGGCAGTCTGTGCCACGCGTGGTCGGCGGTGCCGCTGTACCTGTACATGGCCTACGCGCTGGGCGTAAAGCCCACTCAGCCGGGCTTTGCCAAGTATGAGGTAAAGCCGCTGATCAGCGGCATGTACGAGCTTTCCGGCAAAATAAAACTGCCCGACAGTTCCATGCTGACGATAGGTGAATAATCCAAAACATAATCCGCGCCGCACATCCAGAACGTGCGGCGCGGATTTATATAGACAAAAAACAAGCGGCGCAGTCATAGCGACTGCGCCGTAATTCATCCGAGCGGATTAGCTATTAGCCTTCGGTAGCAGGAGCTTCGGTGGCAGGAGCTTCGGTAGCCTCGGCATCCTCAGCGGGAACATAAGCTACAACAGCGCCGTTGTAGTTGTCGTTGATCCACTGACGGGTCTCGTCGCTGGTCATAACAGCCGCGATCTTGTCGAATACCTCAGCGTCATAGCTGTCGCCGTTTACAACGATGTAGTTAACGTAGGTCTCGGCAGCCAGAGAATCGCTTTCTTCCTTGGCGATGGCGTTGTCGGTTACGTTCAGACCGGCCTGAACAGCATAGTTGCCGTTGATGACAGCCATATCAACGTCCTGCAGTACGCGGGGCAGCTGAGCAGCCTCAACCTCCTGGATGTCCAGGTTCTTGGGGTTGTCAACGATGTCCAGCTTGGTGGCGTTCATGCCCGCGCCCTCGCGCAGGGTGATTAGACCGTTGGTCTCCAGCAGCAGCAGCGCGCGCGCTTCATTGGTGGTGTCGTTGGGCACCGCGATGCTTGCGCCGTCAGCCAGCTCTTCAATGGTAGCGGTCTTGCCGGGGAACAGTCCCATGGGCTCGTAGTGAACGGGGATCAGCGCGACCAGATTGGTGCCCTTGCCCTGATTGTAGTTGTCCATATAGGGCTTATGCTGGAAGTAGTTCGCATCCAGATCGCCCGCGGCCAGCGCGTCGTTGGGCTGAATGTAGTCGGTATAGGTGACGATGTTCAGCTTGATGCCCACGGCCTCCAGCTGCGGCTCAACAGCCTCCAGAATCTCAACGTGCGGGGAGGGAGTAGCGCCGATGGTTACGGTAGTGTACTCGGCCTCATCAGCCAGCGCGAACGCGGGGATGCACAGAACCAGCGCCAGCAGCAATGCAGCAAACTTTTTCATTGTGAAGTCACTCCTTTTGTAATATAGGGTGTATATGCGATACGCGCCTTTCGACGCGGACCAGCCGTTATTACTTGCGGTGATCCAGCTTGATAGCCAGCTTCGTGCCGATAAGCTGAAGTACCTGAACCAGTATGACCAGCGCGATTATGGAATAAATCATTATGTCGTACAGGTAGCGATAGTAGCCATAGTTGATGGCCAGCGCGCCCAGACCGCCGCCGCCCAGTATACCCGCCAT
>USEE01000220.1 GCA_900553645.1 uncultured Eubacteriales bacterium | reverse complement strand
GGGCATGGCCCGCTCGGTGCGCGGCGCGCTGCTGATGAACCGCAATCAGGAATACGTGCTGGCGGCCGAGGCGATGGGCGCAAAGTCCAAGTGGGTCATAAAGCGCCACCTGCTGCCCAACTCGATCGGCGTAATCATAATATCGGCGACCGGCGTTGTGCCCAGCGCGATAATGACCGAATCCTTCCTGTCGTTTATAGGTCTGGGCGTTGCGGCTCCCGTGCCCTCGCTGGGTTCGATGGCCAGCGACGCGCTCAACGGCATAATCAGCTATCCGCTCAACATGGTATATCCGGCCGTGATAATCAGCCTTATCATACTGTGCTTCAACGTGCTGGGCGACGCGCTGCGCGATGCGCTCGACCCGCGTATGCGCAAGTGATAACCGCACTACTTAATTGATTTGGGAGCAAGAGCAATGAACGCTAATAAATACGTACTGGAAGTAGACGATCTGAGTGTGGAATTCCACACGCCGTCGGGCGTGGTACACGCGGTCACGCATTCGTCATTCAAGCTGCGCGAGGGCGAGATACTGGGCATAGTCGGCGAGTCCGGCTCGGGCAAGTCGGTCACGGCCAACGCGCTGATGCGCCTTTTGCCCGATACGGCCAAGATAACCGGCACGATAAAATTAAAGGGCCGCGACATATCCACGATAAAGACCAAGGAGTTCAACAAGATCCGCGGCAAGGAAATCGCGATGATATTCCAGGACCCCATGACCTCGCTCAACCCGCTGTACACGGTGGGCAATCAGCTTGAGGAGACGCTGAAACTGCACATGGGACTGGAGGGCGCGGCGCTTAAAAAGCGCGCGATTGAGCTGCTTGAAATGGTCAGCATCCCCCAGCCTGAAATGCGTATAAAGCAGTATCCGCATGAATTTTCAGGCGGCATGAGACAGCGCGTTATGATCGCAATGGCGCTGGCGTGCGACCCGGCGATACTGATCGCGGACGAGCCGACGACCGCGCTGGACGTGACAATACAGGCGCAGATACTTGAATTGATGAAAGACCTTCAGAAAAAGGTCAACACCTCCATCATAATGATAACCCACGATCTGGGCATAGTATCCGATCTGTGCGACCGCGTAAACGTAATGTACGGCAGTCAGATAATGGAAAGCGCCAACACCGACGATCTGTTCTACGAGACGGCGCATCCGTACACGTCGGGTCTGCTGCGCTGTCTGCCCGAAGCGGTACAGAACACCGAAAGCAAGCGCCTTGTGCCCATCACCGGCTCTCCGGTCGATTTGATGATGCTGCCCGAGGGCTGTGCGTTCGCGGCGCGCTGCGACAAGTGCATGAAGATATGCCTGACCGAGCGTCCGCAGGAGCTTACCATAAACGACGACCACAACGCAGCCTGCTGGATGAATGTAAAACAGGTTTACGACGAGGCGGCGAGGGGAGGCGTGCGGCTGTGAGCGAACATATATTGGAAGTAAAAGACCTGAAACAGTATTTTCCGGTAAGCACCGGCTGGTTCAAAAAGACCCCGCTCAAGGCCGTGGACGGCGTATCGTTTACTATAGACAAGGGTGAAACGCTGGGCCTGGTGGGCGAGTCGGGCTGCGGCAAGACGACGGTGGGCCGCACCATACTGCACCTGTATACGCCTACGTCGGGCGATGTGATATACGACGGCACGAAGATTACGCCGCACAATATAGAGCACTACCGCAAGGATATGCAGATAGTGTTCCAGGATCCGTACTCTTCGCTCAACCCGCGCATGACGGTCGCGGACATAGTGGGAGAGCCGCTGGACATTCACCACCTGTGCAAAAACAGCCATGAGCGCGCCGAGCGCATAAGCGAGCTGCTCACGCTGGTGGGACTCAACAGTGACCACGCGCGCCGTTATGCGCACGAGTTTTCAGGCGGTCAGCGTCAGCGCATAGGCATTGCGCGCGCGCTTGCCGTATCGCCCAAGTTCATCGTGTGCGACGAGCCGGTATCGGCGCTGGACGTGTCGATTCAGGCACAGATAATCAATACGTTTGAAGAACTTCAGCAGAAGCTGGGCATAGCATACCTGTTCATAGCGCACGACCTGCTGGTTGTCCAGCATATATCCAGGCGCATTGCTGTCATGTATTTGGGCAGGATAGTCGAGATTGCGGATTCGGACGAGCTTATCACGCATCCGATACATCCGTATACCCAGTCGCTTATATCGGCGATACTCGTGCCCGACCCGGACACTGCACGCACGCGCCACCGCATACCGCTGGAGGGTGACGTGCCCAGCCCAATGAACATGCCCACGGGCTGCGCGTTTCGCACGCGCTGCCGCTATTGCACCGAAAAGTGCAAGCATGAGCGCCCCGAGCTGCGAGAGGTTGCGCCCGGTCATAGCATCGCCTGCTGGAACGTATAATTACGGTTCTTTCCGATTATATAATCGGTCTGAATAAATAGAAAAATGGGAGGAACTCACATGAAGAAGCTGCTTGCCGTGCTGCTGGCTGTCATGATGACGCTCAGCATAGCGCCCGCTATGGCGGAAGAGTCCAAGGATCCCCGTCCCGACTGGACGGAGTACGATCAGCTGATAGACGACATCAAGTCCACCACCGATTTCGTCGAGCGCGAAGCCATGATGCACCGCGCCGAGGACATATTGATGGACACCGGCGCTATCGTGCCGATTTACTACTATAACGATCTGTACATGATGAAGCCCACCGTCGAAGGCTTCTACGCCAACGTGTACGGCACCAAGTACTTCACCTACTGCACCAATGGCGATTCCGATACGCTGCGCATCAACCTGGCTTCCGAGCCGGATTACATCGATCCCGCGCTGAACTCCTCCGTTGACGGCGCGACGCTTGCCGCCGCTGCGTTCGGCGGTCTGTACACCTATGACGCTGACGGCGCGCTTGCGCCCAACTTCGCGACCGGCTACACCGCGTCCGAGGACGGCCTGACCTACACCTTCACCATCCGCGAGGGTCTGAAGTGGTCCAATGGCGAGAAACTGGACGCCAACGACTTCATCTACTCCTGGAACCGCGCTATCAACCCCGATACTGCGGCTGACTACGAGTATATGTTTGACATCATCGACGGCTATGCCGACGGCAAGCTCAACGCCACCGCGTCCGAGGACGGCCTGACCCTGACCGTGGTGCTGTCCAAGCCCTGCTCCTACTTCCTGGATCTGGTCGCTTTCCCGACCTACTATCCGGTATACGAGGAAGCGGTCGAGAACGCCGAGGGCTACAAGGATGCCGACGGCAACGTCGTTACCCCCAACGCCTGGGCGCTCAACGCGGGCGACAGCTATGTGACCTGCGGCCCGTTCATGCTGACCGAGTGGGTGCATGACGAGCATATGGTTTATACCAAGAACCCCAACTACTGGGACGCCGATAACGTGAAGATCGAAAAGCTGGAGTTCATGCTCTCCGCTGACGACACCGCTATCTACGCCGCCTACAACGCGGGTGATCTGGACTTCATCGACACCGTTCCCACCGATGAAATCGCCAACCTGCGCGACAACCCCGAGTTCTACATCATCCCCAACCTGGGCACCTACTACGTCATATTCAACGTGAAGTCCCCGATGTTCGACGGCTATACCGCTGAACAGGCTTCGACCTACCGCAGGGCGCTGAGCATGCTCATCGACCGCCAGTACATCATCGACACCGTCGCGCAGTGCGACCAGACCATCGCCACCGCGTTCATACCGGCAGGCATGGCTGACGGCAATGGCGGCGAGTTCCGCGCCAACGACGACGCGTTCACCAACCCCGTGGGCGACGGTTACTTCAGCACCGAGGTAGACATCGACGGCGCGGTCGAGCCTGTCTCTTATACACATCTCCGAGCCCACGAGACTAGGCA